>CAZLDN010000059.1:0-29694 GCA_964558355.1 uncultured Candidatus Solibacter sp. | reverse complement strand
CCCTCCAAGACCACCTCAAACGCCTCCAACGCCACCCCAAAACCAAAACCGCCGCCACAACCGGGAACCGCGAACGAAGAGAGCGGGTCTCTTCGCCAAATATTCGCCCCAATCCCAGCCAATCCTGACCTATTCGGCGAGTGAAACCGGCCCGCTAATTACTTGAATCGCCCCCGATGCGCCCACAAACCCAATGCCGGATTCGAGATATAGAAAACCTCTTCCCCGTCAACGATATTCACGCCGTCTTTCAGCTTTGCCGGATCGTATTTCTTCGTCATCTCGTCCAGATCGGCATACCGGAAATTCACGCCCTCCACCTCTTCGCGCGTCAGATGCCCAGGGCAATACGTGATCGTAAACCGCCCTTCCGAAGACCCATGAATCAAATGCGCCGCCGCGCTCAGATTCCCCGCCAGGTCCTCGTTCTCCTTCACCGCCTGAAGCACCTTCGGCGTACCCACATATCCGTACTTCCGGATCAACTTGTCGATCGCCGGATCTTCGCCAAACTCCCTCACCCCCGGAGCCAGCACAATCAACTCGCCCCCATCGGCCAGCGCCATCCGCGTCCGGTAGACCGACTTATTCCCCAGCCAAGTGCTCTTGAACTCGCTCGGATCCAGAAACACCACAGCCTTGCGAATCTCGGTCTCCATCATCTGGAAGTTGACCTTCAAGCTCAACTCCGACGCCTGCTCGAAGCACTCGATCCCGTCGCCCACATACAGCCCCCGCAACGCCAGCGCCCCGGCGCCGTTCTTCGATATCACGGTCTGGACATAGACGATCGGCAGGTGGCTTGCGAAATGCTCCGAGGCGTAATTCAGCACGCGCCGCACCGGCGTATCGGCCCTGCCCATCATCCTTTCCATTCCATACACCGCGCCCAGGAAGTGGCTCTTGTTGATCCCCTCGGCGCCGCCCGTGCCGACGAAGATGTTCTTGTTGTAGTTTGCCATCCCGATCACTTCATGCGGCACCACCTGGCCGATCGACAGAATCAAATCGAACCCGCCCTCGACCAGCAACCGGTCCACCTGCGCCGGCCAGGAGAAATCGAGCATCCCTTCCGAAACCTGCTTGACGTACTCGCCCGGCACCTCGCCCAGCGTCACCAACCCCTGCCGCCAGTCATGCACCCGGAACAGCGCCGCCGGCACGCCCGGAAACATGTGCTCGATCTCGCCCGCCGTCATGGCAAAATGCGTACCCAGCGCCGGCAGGATGTCCGTCAGCCTGTCACCGTAGTAATCCCACACGTAGCGCGTGATCTCGCCCGCCCGCGAGTGGTATCGCGTGTAGTCGGGCGGAATCGCCAGCACCTTGTTCCGTGGACCCAGCGCGTCCAGCGTGCTAAAGACCGCCTGCTTCAATTGATCAGGCGAATACTCGGTCGTCTCCGACCCGGCGGCGTAATAGAGGGTCATCGACCACCAGTCTATCAACGCCCCGCCCTGCGCTGTCGAACCGGCGGGTCTGCTCCGATTTGTTGCGCTAAGATGAGAGGGATTCCCTTCGATGAAGGCACTGTTGGACACGCTCGAACCGGGGTCGCGTGACTACGTCCTTGCGCGCTCGCTGGACCCGGCTCGCCTGCCCGCCCATATCGGCGTCATCATGGATGGCAACGGGCGCTGGGCCAGCCGCCGCTTTCTCCCCCGCGTCGCCGGCCATCGCGCCGGCGTCGATTCCGTCCGCATGGCAGTCGAGACTTGTTCAGCGGCCGGCATCGAAATCCTGACCCTTTACGCCTTCTCGATCGAGAACTGGAAGCGCCCCCGCGCCGAAATCGAAACCCTCTGGCGCCTCCTCCATTTCTATCTCGGGCAGGAACTCGACCGCCTCTTGAACAACAATGTCAGGCTCAAGGCGATCGGGCGCGTCGGCGCGCTGCCATCCGCAGTCCTGAAAGAACTCCAGGCCGCCATCGGCGCCACCGCATCGAACACCGGCCTCACTCTGAATCTCGCCATCAACTATGGCGGCCGGACCGAAATCGTCGATGCCGTCAATGCGCTCGTGGACGAAGCGCGCCGCAGCGGCTCGCTCGACAGGTTGGAGGTCACCGAGGCGGACATCGAACGCCACCTCTATACCGCCGGCCAGCCCGAACCCGACCTGCTGATCCGCACCTCCGGCGAGATGCGCATCTCCAACTTCCTGCTCTGGCAGGGAGCCTACTCCGAACTCTACGTCACCGATACCTGCTGGCCGGACTTCAGCCGCACGGAACTGCTCGAGGCGCTGGCTGATTACCAGCGCCGGGACCGCCGGTTTGGCGGCCTGCGAGGCGCGCCGGACGAGTCGAATTCACCCGCCGCCGAAGCTGCCAGCATCCCCACTCCATGAAGCGGCTCATTACCGGACTCATCATCACCCCGTTCTTCTTCTACGTCGTCGCCCTCGGCCCGTCCTGGTCGTTCCTCTTGTCGCTGGCTGCCGTCGGACTGTTTTGCCTCTACGAATTCCTCGGCATCCTCTCCGCCCGTTTCCCCGAATACCAGGGCTTCCAGCGCAACCCGGCCATCTACGCCGCCGGCCTCTTCTTCATGATTCTGCCATCGCAGGAAGGCGTGGTTCTCACCCTGTTCGCGCTCCTGCTCATGGTGGCCGCGCTCCGCATGGGCGACCTCGCCGGAGTGCTCCCCATGGCCTCGGGCGCGCTGCTGGGCGTCGTCTACATCTTCGGCTCCTGGCGCTGCGGCGTCCTGTTGCGCGCGATGGACCCGTGGTGGATGCTCTTCGCTCTGGCAATCAACTGGCTGGGCGACACCTTCGCCTATTACGCCGGCAGCGCCTTCGGCAAACACAAAATGGCCCCGCGCATCAGCCCGGCAAAGAGTTGGGAAGGCGCCGCCGCGTCGCTCATCTCCGGCATCGTCCTGGGCAGTCTCTTCATTCAATACAAGTTCCCGCACGTCGCCCTCGCTCCTGCCATCCTGCTCTGCGCCGCCGCCAACATCGCCGGCCAATGCGGCGACTTGGCCGAGTCCGCCATGAAACGCGGCGCGGGCGTCAAGGACAGCGGCAACTTCCTGCCCGGTCACGGCGGCTGGCTCGACCGCGTGGACTCCTCGTTATTCTCCGTACCGGTTGTTTACTGGCTGTTGAGCCAGGAGTGGTTCCTGGGGCAAGCTCCAAGATGATCTTCGAAGCCATCGAATTCGCCGCCGCCGCCCACCGCGGCCAGTTCCGCAAGGGCACGCGCATCCCCTACCTGATGCACCCGCTCTCGGCCGCCCGCACCGTCATCGACGCCGGCTGTCCCGAGCATGTCGTCGCCGCCGCCATCCTCCACGACATCGTCGAAGACACCGGCCATACCGTGGACGAGATCCGCGCGCGATTCGGTTCCCGCGTCGCCGAACTGGTCGAAGCCTGTTCCGAACCAAACCACCGCGACGCCACATGGGAATCCCGCAAGCGGCACACCGTGGACGCGCTGAACTCCTCGACCGACCAGGAGATCCTCATGGTCGCCATCGCCGACAAACTCGACAACATCCGCTCCATCCGCGAGGATCACGCCCTGCGCGGCGAAGACACCTGGAAGCGTTTCAACCGGGGCAGGGAACAGCAGGCCTGGTATTACCGCTCGCTCAGCGGCGCATTTCGCCGCCGGATGGAGACGGAACCCGGCCGCCGGCTGGCCGCGCTATTCGAGGAAGAAGTCCGGCTCGTCTTTGGAGAGTTCTAGACCAGTTTCACAGTTTTCGTGTACCGAAGTAGGGCGGACGCCCTCGTCCGCTGCCCGGCCCCCTGGCCGGGCATTTGGCGCGACCAGGGGGTCGCGCGCGGGTCAGGGGACCCGCCCTACTCGAATCGTCAGTCTACGTTAAGTCTGAAACTGCTCTAGCGCGTTCGCGGTTCCCGCCAGGGAACCACCACGCGGATTCGCTTCATCCGCTCCAGATCCGCCGCCGGATTGTAAGGCAGTAGGGCCTTTTCGCGGAACAGCCGTTCCAGCGCCGGCGCCATCGTCGAACTGTACTTTGCGCCCAGCGGCGTCAGGCGCGGCCCAAACGCATAGTCGACCTCCGGGTCCTTCCCCGTCCTGGAGGCGGTGTAGGATTGCCTGACATACAGTTCGAGCTTCCCCGCCCATGCCCGGATCGCGGTCGGAACTGGGAACGCCTGTGTCTGCCGGGTGATCTCGCTGGCCGGCAGAATGACGCGTGTCACTTCCTTGCCCGCCGCGAAGCCCTGCAACTGAAAGGCCGGGTCCGGCTCCTGGGATGCGCCCCCAAGCTCTCCCGGATCGAGGGCCACGATGGTCGCCTCGCGCGTGGGGTTTGAGATGCCGGCGAGATAAAGCTCGTCGCGTCCATCCCGTTCAAGGTCGGCCACGGCGCCCACATAGAAGTGGCCGCTGTGCCAGTACTCGCCCATCACCTTGCCCTGAAGTGAAAGCGCGGTTACCTGCGTGGCGTATTCGTAATGGTGAAAACTCACCACGATCACAAGCCCGGACTTGCCATCGCGACCCGCCACGGGTATCGTCATCCGGATCGAATAGGGCGGCGGGAAACGCCCATTCGGCGCCGACACGAGCCTTCCCGGACGGTACTTCCATCGAAGCTTCCCGTCGCTTTCGAAGCAATACAACTCCGAGACGTGATCAGCGCGAAATCCCGCCGTATAGGTGAAGATGACTTCCCTTTGCCCGTCTCCGTCGAAATCGCCGATCACGGGCCGGGTCAACTCGAACAGTTCCGGATCGGCTTCCGCCCACCTTCGAACGGGGAGGTCCGTGAATCTGTATTCCCACAACCTGCGCCCCCAGGCGTCGCTCACCACAATCGACCGGCCCCGGACCTCGACGGCCGACGGTTCGAATCTCCGCGGCCAAAGCCAGAGTCCCACGGCCAGGACAAACAGCAGTAGCGCCGCCCCCATCGGCCATGCCCAAAGCCGCCTGCCCTGCCGCGGGCGCCCGGAATCGGAAACCGCGGCGGGCGCCTCGCTCTTCTCCCGCCCGGTTACCCACGCCTCCAACTCCTCTTCATAGGCGTAAACACGGCCCCTGGCTCCCGGCATTCGATACACCGGCAGACCGTGTTCGGCCTCCCAGGACTGCACTGTCCCGGCCGAAACGCCGAAATGCGAGGCAATCTCCTTCCATGACTCGAGCCTGCCATTTCCCGCTCCTCCCGATCGCGGCTGTTCACTGAGCGACATGGTTGCAGTGCCACAATTGTACCGATCAGTCCTACGCCCAAATGAGTGGATGGCGGCTCAGTCAGGTTCGGATTCGACCATACTCACTCCGAGTGCGGAGCCGCCAACGAAGAGAGTCCACATGGCCCTGCGGGCCGCCGATGGCGATGAAAACCACGCCGTGTCTCCCCAAGCGTGAGGCCGCGAACGCAGAGAGCGGGTTCCTTTCCGCATTTTCAGAGGCGGGTTTTCAGGCGCGACTTTCAACGGAGTTCCACATGGCCGTTGCCAGCCGCAACAAGCCATGAAAATGAACACTGTTTTCAGGGGAGCGAGTTCCGGCACGACTTGCGAGGGTGCGGGTGGAACCTGCTCTCTTCGTTCGCAGCCTCAGGAGCAGGAGGCCGCGAACGGAGAGAGCGGGTTTCCAGGCGTGGTTTTCGACGGAGTTCGCCATGGCCGGTTACAGGGCCACAACGAGGGATGAGAATGAACACCATTTTCAGGGGAGCGGGCGCCCGCCGCATGTTCGACAGCGCGGGCGCTGATTCGCGTTTTCCGAGGCGTGGGTCACGGCGTCAGGGAAGTCTTTCGCCATGGCGAGACGATCTTGACTTCCTCAATCCTGTCCAGATCAACCTCAACGTCGTAGGGTCGCGCCTTTCCCTGGCGGACCAACTGTTCCAATGCGAACTTGAACGTGGGTGAATACTCCGCCTTGATCAGCTTCATTGAAGGGCCGAAATAATAAAGGACAACAGGCAGCCGGGCCTCATTGCCGGTTGCTTCCGCCTGCGCGACGAAGACAACGAGCATGCCGTCCATCAAGCGAATATCGAGAGGAGACGCCATGGCCTTCAGTTGCCTTCCCAGGAGCGCGGAAGGGAACTGGACCCTGGCGACTTCATCCGCCGGTCCCATGCCCAGCAACTGGTAGGCGGGATCGGACTCGGTTGACGCACCGCCAAACCTCTCAGGATCCAGGACAAGGACCTCCCCGGAGTGTGTGGCGTTGTTGACTGCCGCCAGGTACAACTCGGTCCGGCCGTCGTTCTCCAAATCGCCAACTACCGCATGGGGGATCTGGCCGCCATGCCAGTACTCCCTCAGGACCTTGCCCTGTGGCGACAGCGCCACAACCTGCGCCGGGAAGGAAGCGCGGTGGCTCGAAACCACGATCAGCACCGGCGGCTTGCCCGGCTTTCCTGGGACGGTGATTAGTATTCGAACGTCGTAGGGCGGCGCGAAGCGCTCCTGGATTGTTGAAATCTCGCGGCCGGGCTTGAACCGCCAGCGGAGGCGCCCGCCGGCCTCGAAGCAGAATAGCTCGGAGGTTCCCTGCGCCGGTGGCCCGGCTCTGTAGCTGACCACCACCTCCTTTGCGCCGTCGCCGTCGAGATCGGCGATCAATGGCATGGATCGAAGGTCGTGCAAGCCTTCGGGACGATTGAGCCAACTCCGGAAGATGGGCTTCGGGAATTCGTGCTCCCAAAGTGTTTCCCCGCTCGCGCCGGTAACGGCGAGCGTCCGGCCCTCGACCTGCCAGGACGCCGGTTGCGGCCGAGTTCGCATCTGCCCGCCGACGATGGCAAGCACTGCCACAACGGCCACAGCGGCCGGCAGCGCCCAAATCAGGGCCCGCCGATCCCGGCCCTTCGGCTCAGCCGGCGCCGCGGTTTCGATCTCTTGTGGTGGGTTCCCCGCCCAGGTATCCAGCTCGTGTGGATAGGCGTACACCCGCCCCTTCACTCCCGGCATCCGGTGAACCGGCAGCCCGCGTCCAGCCTCCCACAGTTGGACTGTCCGGACCGTTACGCCAAAATGGGCGGCGATCGCTTTCCAGGACCGGCACGCTCCGTCCAACTGGGCGTGCGCCCTCTGCTGTCTGGGATTGGTCAACTCCATCCCTTCAGGAGAATTGTACCTCCATATTGGGTTCGCCCAATTGGGTAAATCGCAGGAATGCGGAAGAACGTGAATCGGTGGTGGACTACTGGCGAATCACTTACCGGAAGCGCCGCCGCGCCAGGGCGTGATCACCTGGATCCGCTTCAGCTTTTCCAGGTCGGCGTCAAGGTCGTAGGGCTTCGCTCTTCCGCTTCGCACGAGTTCCGAGAGGATAGTTTCGAAAGTCCAGGGGTATTCGATGCCCAGCAACTTCAGCCCAGGGCCGAACTGGTAGAACACCTGAAGGCCGTCAAAGGCTCCGGAGATCACCTTGTAAGCCTGACGAACGGAGAGGAACAACCGGCCATCCTGGATCCGAAAACCCGCGGGCTCCGTCGGCCAGTGTAGCTGCCGTGTGAGTTCAGGGGAAGGCAGGAGCACCCTGGCAAGTTCCCTCGGCTCGCCCATGCCCTGGATCTGGTAATCCGGATTGGACTCATGCGACGCCCCGCCGAAATCCATCGGATCAAGTGCGATGAGGCCGGTGGTCTTTGTGGCGTTATGGTTGGCCGCCAGATACAACTCCGGCCTCCCGTTCCCATCGAGATCGGCAACCGCAGACTCGTTGATATGGCCGCTGTGCCAGTATTCCCGCTGGATCCGGCCCCGCGGCGAGAGTGCGGCGACTTGGCTCGGGTAGTAAATCGAATGATTGCCCACCACGATCAGTACCGGCGGTCTCCCGGTTTCGGAAGGAACCAGCAGGATCATACGCACGAAGAAGGGTGGCGGAAAAGATTCCGTGCGCGTCGAAACATGGCGTCCCGGCTTGTACTTCCATCTGATCTTCCCACCGGCCTCGAAGCAGAACAGTTGAGACAACAGAGTCCCACTGCCGTCCTCCACGTAAGTGAACAAAACCTCCCGCTTGCCGTCGCCGTCCAGGTCGCCGATCCAAGGCCGGGTCTGGGGCAACGTGGACCAACGGCCACCGTCAGCCCAGATCGGGACCGGCGTGCCGGGGAACTCGTGTGTCCAAATCACAGCGCCCGCGCGGTCCTTCACCACCAGCGTCCGGCCCTGGATCGCCCACGAGGACGGAACGGGCGTGGCTGGCCACATCCACCAACTCAGGCCGATGGCTCCGGCAATCAAAACGGCAGCGGCGGCCCAGCGCAGAATCGGCCTGCCGCGTTGCGATGGGGGCGCCGGAGAAGGCTCGGGCTCCTCTCCGCCGCTCGTCCGCTTCGCCCAGGCATCCAACTCGTCTTCATAGGCGTAGACGCGGCCCTTGATGCCCGGCATGCGGTGGACGGGGAGTCCGCGCTCCTCCTCCCAGAGTTGGACCGAGCGGACGCTCACGCCAAAATGGGATGAGATTTCCTTCCACGAAGAAAGCACATCGCGCGGTGGCTGGGAATCCGGAGGCATCAATCAACTCAATTGAAGAGTATACCTGGACACCGAGAGCCATGTCCCGCCATCCTCCGCTCTGTTATGGTTTTGTGAATGAGACGGAAAAACGGCCCGTTCCACGCGCAATCCGCGGTGAACGGGCCGTTGTTGAAGTGGCGATTTCCAGGACTAAACGAATGACCAGCCCTTGCGCAGGTTGGGTTTGAGGTATTGGTTGGCGGCGTTGTTGTTGGTGAACCGCATCTTCACCGGGTCGTATTCCAGCTTGCCTTCGACGCGCAGTGCGGCCACGCCCAAGAGCATCCATTCGACGAACGGCGCGGCCACGTTGAAGTTCGAGCAGGCCGGATCGCCGCCTTTGGCGGCGCGAATGAAGTCGCGCATATGGCCGGGGGAGCGGGTGAGCAGCGGGGCCGGCATGCGGTAGTCCTTCATCTTCTCGACGGGGAGGAGGCGCGTGACGTCGCCGTATGTGCCAGTGGTGAGCATGCCCTTGTCGCCGATGAAGAGGCTGCCGTCAGGGGTGGGGAAGCGGAGCTGCGCGCCGGGGGCGCGGAGGGCTTCGAAGTCGTCCCAATTGAAGACGCGGCCGGGGGAGCGGAAATCGTTACCCGCGGGACGCATCATGCCGGGGAAGCCGCCCTGTCCTTGTCCCTGACCACGGCCGCCGCCTGGGGCGCCGCCTTGACCGGCGGGGCGAGCGATCATCGGAGGATCGCCGATCCACTCGCCTTCGGGCACGCCGGTTATCTTCGGGCTCTCCTTCAGGCCGTCGTACCAGAAGACCTTCAGGGCGGGCATGTCGCCGTAGGCCGCGAAGTCGTAACGTGTGACCGAGGCCTTGGGGAACATGAAGGGGCTGGCGCCTTCCTTCTTCACGCACTCGACGCCAACGATCTTGCGCTGGGAGAGATGGAGCGCCATGTTCGGAGCGCCGAGGATATGGCAGGCCATATCGCCGAGAGCGCCGCAGCCGAAGTCGTAGAAGCCGCGCCAGTTGAATGGCTGGTAGAAGAAACCGCCGAAGCGGTCCGGTTCAGTCTTGCCGCCGGCGGTGAATGGCCGCTTCTCGGCGACACCGAGCCAGAGGTCCCAATCGAGCGTATCGGGGACGGGTTCTTCTTTCGGGATTTCGGTGAGGCCCTGCGGCCAGAGAGGCCGGTCGCTCCAGGCGTGGACTTCGGTGACGTTGCCGATTTCGCCGCTCCAGACGATCTCGGCGCACTGGCGCGTGCCCTCGTTCGAGTAGCCCTGGTTGCCCATCTGGGTGGCGACCTTATACTTATTGGCCGCCGCCATCAGTTCGCGGGCCTCCCAAACCGTGCGCACCAGAGGTTTCTGCACGTAGACGTGTTTCTGGCGCTCCATGCACCACATGGCGGCCATGCCGTGCATGTGGTCCGGGGTGGCGACGATGACGGCGTCGATGTTCTTGCCTTCCTTGTCCAGCATCTTCCGGAAGTCGCGATATCGGGGCGCGTCGGGGAAGCGTTTGAAGGTCGAGGCCGCTCGGCGGTCATCGGGGTCGCACAGAGCCACGACATTCTCGGTTGGGGCGGCGGCGCCGAGATTCGCGGCGCCCTGGCCGCCGGAGCCAATAGCCGCGAAGTTCAACTTCTCGTTGGGCGACTTATAGCCCAACGCCTTCATGGAAGGCACACTGCCGAAACCAGCTGCGGGTACCGCGCCTGCCAGCAAAGATCCATAGAAAAAATGACGTCTGGTTGCTTGATATGACAAAGCACAACCTCCCGCATCCATCGTATGACGAAACCGGGCGGAGTGCACGGCTATCGGGAGATGGGTGAGCTTGCCGAAGCTCAGGCTTGGGCTTTGGGCAGCGTGTCGAACTCGACCACGCCACACCGGCCGGCCCACCGCTGCCACTCCGCGGCCATGCGCTGGACCCGTTGCGGGTCGCGGCCGGCGAGATCGTTCAGCTCGGCTCTATCGGGCGCGAGGTTGTACAGTTCCCACTGCTTCCGGTTATTGGCGACCAGCTTCCATGAGCCCTGCCGGATCGCCTTGTGCCCCTGGTGTTCCCAAAACAGGCCCGGCGCATTGCGGGGGATGCCGCCGCCATGGATCAGGCATGTGTTGAGTGACGCGCCCTCGAACGGCTGGACCGCCTCGCCCCGATTCGTCGTGGGATAGCCGGCGCCGGCCAAGCCGCATAACGTTGGCATGATGTCGATGATGTGGCCCGTCTCATGCGAAATAGTTCCAGGCTGGCGGATGCCGCGGGGGTAAGAGGCGATGGCCGGCGTCGAGATTCCGCCCTCGTGGGTGAACTGTTTCCACAATCGGAAGGGCGTATTCGACGCGTTGGCCCAGGGACGGCGGTAAGACGTGAACGAATCGGCCGGACCGGGCACGGGCGATGCGGCGGCCTTCTCGCCTCCGATATTCTCTTCGGCGCAGCCGCCGTTGTCGGCGACGAACATGACGAACGTATCCCCGGTCTGGCCCGCCTTTTCGACCTCGGCCAGCACGCGCCCGATCCCCTGATCCATGCGGTCCACCTGGGCGGCATAGACGGCCATGCGCAGATCCCATTCCTGTTTCCGCGCCTGCGAAAGCGAATCCCAGGCCGGCACGCCTTCATCCCTGGGCGACAACCCCCAGGCGCGGTCCACCAGTCCCATGGCAAGCTGCCGTTCATGGCGCTGCTGGCGCAACCGGTCCCAACCCAACATGTATTTGCCGCGGTACTTATCGATGTCCTCAGGCAGGGCATGCAGCGGCCAGTGGGGCGACGTATAGGCGAGGTAGAGGAAGTAAGGGTTTGGCTTGGCCGACGCCTCGCGGACCATGGAAACGGCGTGATCGGTGAAGGCGTTGGTCATGTAGAAGTTGGGGTCGTTTGGCACGAACGGCTCGCTGTTCAGCGCCATCTTGCGTCCCGCGCTGAGCTGGAAATAGTTGGACGCGCCGCTGATAAGGCCGAAGTACTTATCGAAGCCGCGATCGGTGGGCCAGTGCGGGCGTTCCTCGCCGACGTGCCATTTGCCGGACATGAGCGTGGTGTAGCCGGCCGGTTTCAGCGCCTCGGCCAGCGTCACCGAGCGCCGGTTGAGAAAGCCCTGATAGGCGGGCAAGCCGCGATTCTGAATCATGTGGCCGACGCCGGCCTGATGGTTGTAGAGGCCGGTGAGCAGCGAGGCGCGGGTGGGGCAGCAGCGGGCGCAGTTGTAGAACTGCGAGAAGCGGACGCCGCGGCCGGCGAGCGAGTCGAGATTCGGCGTGGCGATCTCGCCCCCATACGGGCCGATGTCGGAGTATCCGAGATCGTCGGCCAGAATGACGATCAGGTTCGGGTGCTTGCGGCGTTGCGGAGCGGGCGCCGCGGCGCCGGCGAGCAGAGTGGTGAAGTCGCGTCGGGTCATCTCAGAGTTGATTATGTCTCGAAAGGGCTGGCGCCGGGTTGATGAGCAGGCGCATTTGTGGATCGGGGAACCTGAGAAACCCGCTGGATTCCATCCGCCGCCACTGCCGGTGCGCTCCCCAGGGCATGGCGTCTGGAACCCGCTCTGTCGAAAATGCGTGTAGGCACCCGCTCTCTTCGTTCGCGGCCTTGGGTCCAGTCGATGCGGTGGCCGCGACAGGGTGAATAGGCCTCCGCCTGTCGCGCCCGCTCTGCCGCCGATCAACTAGACTCGCTAGTGAGGAGTTCTCTTCGTGAAGCTTGTTACCTATCTCAGCCCTGGCCATATCGCTCTGCCCGGCGTCCTCGATAATGGACTGGTCCATGGCCTTCAGCCCGCCGGTTTCAGCGGCATGATCCCGGTGCTTCAAGGCGGATGGGGAGCGCGGTCAATCATTGATTCCTATCTTCAGTCTCTGCCCGCCGGCGCGGGATTGCCGGTGGAAAAGGTCACGTTGCTCGCTCCCATCGCCAGGCCGCCGAAGCTGATCTGCGTCGGGTTGAACTACCGCGACCACGCGGCGGAATCCAACCTGGAGGTCCCTTCCACTCCGACCATCTTCAGTAAGTTCTCGAACACGATCACCGGCCCTGGCGCGCCTATCGTTCTGCCCAGGAATTCCAGCAAGCCCGACTATGAGGCGGAATTGGCCGTGGTGATCGGCAAGGGCGGCCGCCACGTGCCGAAGGAGTACTGGCATCGCCACGTCTACGGCTATATGTGTTTGAACGACGTCAGCGCGCGCGACTTCCAGATGGCGACATCCCAATGGCTGCTGGGCAAGACTTTCGACACCTTTGCGCCAACCGGTCCCTGGATCACCACGGCTGACGAGATCCCGGACCCTCATGCGCTCGGCATCAGCCTGGAGATTGACGGCGAAGTGTTGCAGAGTTCCAACACCGGCGAGATGATCTTCCGCATCCCCGAATTGATCGCCTACCTGTCGAGCGTCTTCACCCTGGAAGCCGGCGACATCATCACCACCGGGACGCCCGCCGGCGTCGGAGCTGCCAGGAAGCCTCCGCGCTGGCTCAAGCCGGGCGACGAGGTTGTGGTGAAGATCGACGGGCTGGGAGAACTCCGCAACCCCGTTGTCGCTGAGAAGTGAGCAAAGATGTTCTCGCGCCGCACGCCGGCCAGCTTTGCGTTGAATCCGCTCACGCGCGAGGTGGCCGCCAGACGGGCGACGGGCCAGCCGCTGCATGACCTGACGGTTTCGAACCCGACCTTGGCGGGAATCGAATACCCGGTTGAAGAGATGCTCGGCGCATTGAGCGACGCGCGGTCGATGATCTACGAGCCTTCGGCGCGTGGACTGGCCGATGCCCGACAGGCCATCGCCGCATGGCATGGGGGGATTGATCCGGAGCGGCTGATCCTGGCCGGCAGCACCAGCGAGGCCTATGGATGGCTCTTCAAGTTGTTGTGCGAGGCGGGCGACGCGGTTCTTGTTCCCAGGCCGTCGTATCCGTTGTTTGACTGTCTTGCCGGATTGGAAGCCGTCCGGCTGAAGCAGTATTCACTGATCGAGACGGACGGGTGGCGGATCGATTTCGACGAACTTGGGCGCGCGGCGACGGGCGAAGTGCGCGCCATCATTGTCGTCAACCCGAACAATCCTACGGGCAGTTATCTGGATGAGGGCGATGCCTCGCGGCTGTTTGAGTTCGCCGCCGGGCGCGGGCTGGCACTCATCCTTGACGAAGTGTTTTTCGATTACGGTTGGCGGCAGCGGCCGCGGGTGTCAGGGTTCAGCAATCAGGACGAGGCGCTGGTATTTGCTCTCTCCGGCCTTTCAAAGTCGGTTGGGTTGCCGCAGATGAAACTGGGTTGGGTCCATGTCAGCGGTCCGGCGGCGCTGCGGGCCGAAGCGATGGAACGGTTGGAGTGGATTGCGGACGCCTATCTGCCTGTGAGCGCGCCGGTGCAGCACGCGGTGCGAAGGTGGTTGAATGCGGGGCGGGGCATTCAGGATTCGATCCGGCGGCGCTGCCTGTCGTCATTGGCGGCGCTGCGGAGCGCGGCCGGCTTGGGCGGCGAAGTCAGACTGATGGAGCCGCAAGGCGGTTGGTCGGCAGTCATTGAAGTACCGAGGGTGAGGACGGATGAGGAGTGGGCGTTGGAGATGGTGCGGCGGGGGTACTGGCTTCAGCCTGGCTATTTCTACGATTTTGAGAAAGACGGGCAGCTTGTGGTGAGCCTGCTGGCGGAGCCTGCCCGGCTGCGGGAAGCGGTCGTGGCCCTAGGAGATATTCCCTATAGAATGGACTCGTTCCCGACGATCAGGCAGATGTAGGGAGTAGACTCCCTAATCAGTGCGTACCGGATTGGAATGACTCGAGGACTGGTCCACATCCTGCTCTTACTGGCCCTTGGCGCCGGCACGGCCAGCGCTCAGCGGTATCCGTTCCGGTCCTACGATTCCGGCCAGGGGTTGGAGAACCTGGTCGTCCGCACATTGGCGCAGGACAGCGATGGGTTCATTTGGGCGGGAACCGGCAACGGGGCGTTTCGCTACGACGGGCAACGCTTCAAGCCATACCGGGGGGCTGAGGGATTACCGGGCAACAGCGTCAGGGCGCTGCATGTCGACGGTGCCGGGACGCTCTGGGCGGGGACGCAACAGGGGGGGCTGGCCTACCTTGCCCGAGGCCGGTTCCACGCATTCCCTCTGTCCGAGCCTGTCACGTTCGCGCAGCCAGGCACGATCCACTCCGGACCAGGGGCCGTTTATGCGGCGACCTCCAACGGGCTGGCGGTGATCGCGCCGGCTCGAAGCTCGGGACCGCCAAAGCTGGTCCGCATGGCCCGCAGGACAGGAGCCAAGGGGCGCGATGCGGCGGTGTTTGGCGTTCACAGGTCGCAGTCGGGAACGGTTTGGGTTGGGTGCGGGTCTTCCTTATGCAGGCTGGAGGGTGGCGATCTGGTCGAAGTTGTCTCTCCTGGATTGCCGCCAGCCAACTGGGAAGCGCTGTTGGTCGACGCGGAAGGCGATCTGTGGGTCCGCTCGTCGCTCGGGCTGTTCCGATGGGCCCGGGGTGAGGCGAGATTCGAGGATATGAGCGGGTTCGTGCCGGTCGAGAGCCGGGCCGTGTCACTACAACAGGACCGTAGGGGCAATGTCGTGGCGCCGACTCAGATGGGGCTATTCCATCGCCGTTCGGGCCAATGGCGGATCCTTGACGAGAGCGGCGGACTGCCTGCCGAGCCGGTCAATTGTGCGTTTTGGGACAGCGAGGGGAATCTCTGGGTAGGTTTGGACGGCTTTGGAGTGGTGAAGCGCGAGGGCCGGGGCGATTGGACCCAAATTCGCCGTCGCGAGGGGCTGAGCAGCAATTCGGCCTCCGTCATTCGCAGGGACCACCAGGGCAAGCTTTGGGTGGGATCGAGCTATGGCCTGAACCTGCTCGACGAAGTGACAGGGCGCTGGAGGGCTTTCTATAAAAAGGACGGACTGGCGGGCGACGACGTGCGGGCCATGGCGGTCGGAGGCGACGGGGCGGTCTACGCCGGCAGCCAGTCCGGCGGGCTGGCGCGGGTGGATCCATCCACGCTCAGGATCAGGACCTTGGGCAAGGCCGACGGTTTGCCTGACGGCGGAGTGAACAACGTCTTCGCGCTTGGCGACGGGTCAACATGGGTGGCCATGCGCCCGGGCTTGTTCCGGCTGGAGGAGACCGGCGGTGGCCAGCGATTTGTCCGGCAGCCCGGACCGATGAACAACGGCGAGGAATCCGCCGTCTATGCGCTGCTGAAAGCCAGGGATGGGAGGGTGCTGTCGGCCAGCCGTGCCGGCCTGACGGAATTGCGCGGCGGGCGGTGGCATCGCCTCGAAGGCCTTCCGTTGAAAGCCGACAAACTGGTCTTTCTGGCCGAGGATGCACAAGGCTGGCTGTGGGTGGGCTATGACAAGGGGTTCGGGCTGACCCGGTTGAACTGGCGGGCAGGCAAGGTCGAGCATCAGCACTTCACGTACCCCTCAACCCTCTCCTCTGACGATCTTAGTTTTCTCGAGTCTGACAGCCTGGGCCGGATCTGGGTGGGGACCGATAACGGGGTGGACGTTTTCGACGGCAAGTCCTGGCGGCGGTTCAGATCCGGAGACGGCATGGCATGGTTGGACACCGTGCTTTGGGGCTTCTGGGCGGACACGCGCGGCGTGGTCTGGATCTCGACGCGGCGTGGGGTGTCGCGCTATCAGGAGGGGCGTGAGGGCCTGGAGCCTCCGCCGCCCATGCGTGTCTTCATCACCGCGGCGTCGAGCAGGTCCGGTCCTTTGGAGGTGGGCGAGGGCGGGCTGATCCGCGTGCCCGCGGGCAACCGCTCGTTGGAACTCGAGTTCGCCGCGACGACGTTCATTTCCGAGTCTTCCGTGCAGTTCAGATACCGCATGTTGGACTCTGAAGAAGGCTGGGTCGAGACCGCTCAGCGGGCTGTTTCGCTCAACCTGAATGGAGCCGGCGGCAGGACATTTCAAGTGCAGGCGCGCAGGCCGGGAGAGGCTTGGTCGGAGGCCGCCCAGGCGCCGATCGACGTGGCGGCGACATGGTATGAGTCGTGGTGGTTCCGGCTCCTGGCAGCCGCCGCGGCGGCCGGGCTTTTCTGGGTTGGCTGGCTGTGGTGGCTGAAGTTCCACATGAAGCGGGAGCGGGAGTTGGAGCGGCTGGTGGCCGAACGAACCCAGGAAGTGGAGCGGTTGCTGGTGAAGGCGCGGGAGGCCGGGCTGTTGAAAGACGAGTTTCTGGCCAACATCAGCCACGAGATCAGGACGCCGATGAACGCCGTGCTCGGCATGACATCGCTCGCTCTGGAAACCCGCCTCGATGACGAGCAGCGGGATTATCTGCAGACGGTCGAAACATCGGCCCGCGAACTGTTGCAGCTATTGAACGAGGTGCTTGATTTCTCGAAGATCGAGTCGGGAAGGCTGACACTGGAGAAGATCTCCTACGAGCCGGCGGCTTTGATCGACGCCGCTTGCCGCACGATGGAGCCGCTTGCCTTGGCCAAGAAGTTCGAACTGAGGGCGAGTCTCGACCCCGATCTTCCTGCTGCGCTCATCGGTGATCCGGCCAAACTGCGGCAGGTGCTGCTGAATCTGCTGAGCAACGCGATCAAGTTTACCGGCGATGGCTGGGTAGCCTGTACGGCGAAGCTGGTTCGCGGCGAGGGGGGCGATCGCGTCCGCTACAGCGTGGCCGACACGGGGATTGGCGTCCCAGCCGATAAGAAAGACGTGATTTTCGAGCCGTTCAGGCAGGCTGACGGGTCGACAACCCGCCGCTATGGCGGAACAGGACTGGGTTTGAGCATTTCGCAGCGGCTGGTCGAGGCGATGGGCGGCGTGATCGAACTGCATAGCGATTCTGGCCGTGGGGCTGAGTTCGCTTTCGAGTTGCCACTGGCGCCTGCGGATGGAGCCTCGCCTCCCCTTTCAAGCCAAGCGGCAGGCTCGTCCACCACTGAGCTCGCCGCTTTGAATGCAAGGGTCTTGCTGGTTGAGGACAACGAGGTCGGCCGCCGTCTGGCCACCCGGCTTCTCGAGAAAATTGGGTGCCGGGTGACGGCGGCGGCGGACGGCGCCCTGTCGATCGAGTTGGTGAAGCGGGAACACTTCGACGTGGTCCTCCTGGACCTGCAAATGCCTGGGATGGACGGGATTAGGGTGACCAAGGAGATCCGCGCCATCGATTCCGAACTCGGACGGCACACGCCGATCGTGATCCTGACCGCCAACACGGGCGCGGCGGATCGGCAACGTGCGACCGAGGCCGGGGCGGATGATTTCCTGACCAAGCCCATCGATTTGGCCGCTTTGAACCGGGTGCTGGCGGGGAGCAAACAGGAGCAGAACCGCACGAATAGGTAAAATGGACCTGTTTGACTGGTTTCAGCGCAGCGCGATACACTGCAAGACAGAGGCCTATTGATGACCGTTTCCGAATCCGCCGTTGCCCTTAGAGAATCTGTTTCCACGAGCGTTGTGCTCCTCATTGGCCCCCCCGGTTGTGGGAAGGGAACCCAGGCTGAAAGGCTCGCCGCGCACCTCGGCGTACCCTCGATTTCGACCGGAGAGATGATCCGCGGCGAGATCAAGGCCGGAACGGAATTGGGCAAGGTCGCCGCCGGAGTGACGATCACCGGCGGGCTGTTGAGCGACGATCTGGTCAACCGCATCGTCGAGTCCCGGCTGAGCCACGCCAATTGCGAAAAGGGTTGCCTGCTGGACGGCTACCCGCGGACCGTTGAACAGGCCAAGTACCTGGCCTCGCTGCTCGAAGGCAAGGGATGGGAGCCGCCGACGGTGGTGCACATCGACGTGCCCTCCGAACAACTTGTCGCACGCACGTGCAACCGCCGCACTTGCCCGAAGTGCGGAGCCATTTACAATCTGGCCAGCCACCCGCCAAAGGTTTCCGGCAAGTGTGACACCTGTTCGATCGAACTTCAACAGCGCGCTGACGACTGCGAAGACACGGTCCGCAACCGCCTGGTGGCTTATGAAAAGAGCACCGCGCCGCTGATCGGCTACTACTCGAACGGCAACTACACTCGCGTCGACGGCGCCACCAGTCCCGAGAGCGTCTTTGCGGCCATCAAGTCCGCGCTCGGCGTCTAAGCCGCGCCCGAACCCGCGATCCTGTTCGCCGATTGCCGCCGCCGCGTCGGCCACGTTGGGCGATGAGGCGCGGTTTTTGGCTATCCTCATTGTCGAACCATGACCGAATTATTCTCTCTGAACGGCAAGACCGCCTTTGTCACCGGCGGCAACGGCGGACTTGGGCTGATGATCGCTCTCGGGCTGAAAACAGCGGGCGCGCGCGTGATCGGCGCGGGCCGCAATCCAGCGAAGAACGCAGTGGCGGCAAAGTTGCTGGACGCCTGCGTGGCGCTCGATGTGACGGACGAGAGTTCCGTCGATGAGGCGTTCTCGTCCTTGGGGCCGGTGGACATTCTGGTGAACGCGGCTGGCATTGTGGTCGTCGGCCCGGCGATGGAAGTGGGCCGGGCGGCATTCAACTCCGTCCTCGACGCCCATGTCACCGGCTCCTATCTCTGCGCGCGAGCGGCAGCGGGGAGCATGGCGAGTGGCGGCAAGATCGTCAACATCGGGTCGATGTACTCGCTGTTCGGTTCGCCCGTGGCGGGTAGCTATGCCACAGCCAAGGCGGCAGTCCTCGGCCTCACCCGAAGCCTTGCGGTCGATTTCGCGCCGCGCAATATCCAGGTGAACGCCATCCTGCCCGGGTGGTTCGCGACCGATTCGACCAAGGGGATTCTGGCGATTCCGCTCGGCGAGAAGATCCGCTCACTGACGCCCGCCGGCCGGTGGGGCGAAGGCCGGGACGTAGCCGCCGTGGCCGTATTCCTGGCTTCCGCGGCCTCTGACTTCGTGACGGGCGCTGCCATCCCTGTCGATGGCGGCTACTCGATCACGGGCGGGCTTACCTACGGCGATTGGGAGCCGCTGCTGTAACTTTATGCCCGCGGCGTCCAGGATGCTGGTTTTGCGGGCTGCGATTGATGTAATCTCAAACAATCAGAGGTCTCACCATGACATACCGCACGACCCGCCTCCCCGCGGCTTTTCTTGTGACCGCGCTACTTGCGTCATGCGCATTGGCGCAAGAGGCCAAGCCGAAGCGCGATCCTGACGTTCCTTACGTCCCCACCACCGAACGCGCCGTCGAGGAGATGCTGAAACTGGCCGCGGTCAAGAATAGCGATGTTCTGTACGACCTCGGTTGCGGCGACGGGCGCATCGTCATCACGGCGGCGAAGAAGTATGGCGCGCACGGCGTGGGTATTGACATCAATCCCGTGCGGATCGCCGAGGCGAAGGCGAACGCCAAGAAGGAAGGCGTCGAGCACCTTGTCCGGTTCGAGGAGCAGGACCTCTTCGAAGCCCAGATCGGCGACGCATCCGTCGTCACGCTTTTCCTGCTGCCGAGCGTCAATCTGAAACTGCGTCCGAAATTGATGGCGGACTTGAAGCCGGGCACGCGCGTGGTCTCGAACACCTTCGACATGGGCGACTGGAAGGCGGAAAGAGAGACCGCCCTCGACGACCAGGACGACGAGGACACCTACCTCAGCCACAAGTTCTTCCTGTGGACGATCCCGCAACGCGGCGCGAAGTAGATCGAGCCAGGCACGCTGTTTGGGGTTGGCGTGCTGATCGTGAGGGGGTATGCTGAAGACGGCCCCCCTTGCGGGGAAAGACGATTCCATGATCGACTACCGGACCATCATTACTGTCGAGCCCGGAAAACGCAGCGGCAAACCTTGCATCCGGGGGCTGCGCATTACCGTGGCTGATGTCCTCGGCTATCTCGCAGCCGGCATGACCCACGCGCAAATCCTCGCCGATTTCCCCTCTCTCCGTGAAGAGGACATCCTGGCGTGTCTCGCCTACGCCGCTGATCGAGAGCGGCGGCTCGACTTCCTGGTCGCATGAAACTGCTGCTGGACGAGAACCTCTCTCCCCGATTGGTTTCAAGTCTTGCCGATCTGTTCCCAGGCAGTTTGCATCTTGACAATTGTGGATTGCGGGGATCGAGTGACGACCAGCTTTGGGAATACGCTCGCAGGCACGAATTCGCCATCGTCACCAAGGATTCGGATTTCGAAGGGATCAGCAGCCTCAGAGGCAGCCCGCCGAAGGTCGTTCACCTCGGCCTCGGCAACTGCTCAACGACGGAGATCATTGAGCTGATTCGATCGTCGAGTAGAGTAATCAAGGTCTTCCTCCTGAATGAAGAAACAGCCTACCTCCTCATCGGCCGTGCTGGCCGGCGAAGGTAAGCCATCCCAGGAATGAGCCCGTCGCTCTACTGCGGACGCGGCCTGACGTCGTAGGGCGGCGCCTTGCCCGAGTGCACGGCCTGTAGGCGGCGGTGTGTCGTCATCATGGCGTCGATCATCCCAGGGTACGGACGGTCCATCACATCGACCAGGCCGATGTTGTAGTTTTCCCCGTCCATCCGGCCCAGCGACGGCTGGTCGACCCACTGGAACCAGCTCGACCCGATAAAGGCAGGGTGGGAAGCGGCCTGCTCGACATAATATCGGTACGCCAGGCCCCGCTCAGCCTGGTCGCGAACCTGCACCAGCCCCGCCGCCAAGCCGCGCTCCGGCACGCCGAAGTGAAATTCGCCGACGATGATCGGCAGTCCCGTGACCTGATAGATCTGGTCCATCACCTTCGGATTCACGGCCGTTGAATACACGTTCATGCTGTAGACATCGAAGCTCTTCGACGCCTTCAGCATCTCGGCCGGCGGGACGCCGCCGCCGAAGCGCAGCCCGAGGTTGAGGTGGTTGGGGTCGTGACGCTTAATGGCCGCGTTGATCACTTCCAGAAACCTCTCGAACGCCCGGTAGATGAACTGCTTGCGCCGTTCGGGCGTGTCGCCCGCGGCCAGGAACGCCTTGGCTTCGCGCTGGATGGCGCTTGGCGGGCGGTCGAGGATGATGTCGACGACAAGCGATTCGCGGCCTTCCCACGGCGGCTCATTGGCGACGAAGTAGCCGAGCAGGTAAGGATCGTTCTTGCGCGGCGCGCACTGCTCGGCGGCCTCCTTGTCGACAAGTTTCGGCCACTCCTCGGAATAGACGTCAGGCATGCCCAGATAGCCCGCGCCCATGCCCCATCCGCGCATATTCACCTGGTACGCCTTTTTCAGTGAATCCCACAATCGCGAGTCGCTCCAATTGCCGATGGTGTTCAAACCCCAGGATTCCATCCTCTTGACGGCGAGGTCTATCCACTTCGCGCTCGACGCGCCGCCATGACGCCGCGCCAGGTTCCAGGAATAGAATCCTGTCCGCGGACGGCGGTTCGGCGACGGCGAGGGATCGATGGGCGGCATGGCCGCGAAATAGTCCTCGCGGCCTTGCAGGCGCGAATCGCCGCCGCCGTTGCCCATGCCGGTTGAGCCGGTCGAGTAGAACAGGTGTCCTTCGGGATCGACGAACCACCAGCGCCCGTCGATCTGCTCGACGCGGAAGAAACCCGTCGCCTTGGCCTTCGTGTTCAAGTACCCGCCAAAGCGGCCGTAGCCAAAATCGCCTTTGCCGAGACTCGTCTCCTCGGCGACCCATTCCTTCTTCAACTGATCGAGGTTCTTCACCTTCCGCGGCCAATCGCCGGGAATCCACTGGCCGAGTTCGTCCACGACCGGTTTCTTGTCGATGATGTCGGAGCCGGGGTCGTCCTTGGCAAGCGAGACCGAGCGGATTTCGATCGTCGGTTTGCCGAGTGGCGCGATCATTGTCAGGCCGATCTCCTGGACCGCGTTGAGCGGCCCATAGACGCCGCCGGTGCTGATCCAGAACGAATTGCGCGGGACCTTGCCAACCGAGGCCAGGTCCATTCCGCTGCGGTTCGGTTGACGGAAATACTGGAGCGGCACGGCGGCGCGGATCCAGACGCCGGCCAGCGGATGGAACTGGCGGCGCTGGACCGTCGCACCACTGTAGAACGTCAGCCAGAAGCGCTGCGTAGACGAGGCTTTGAGTTCCAGGATAAGGAAGTTGGACCCGGTCCAATCGGAGGGAAGGTTGGGGTTGAGGTCCTTGATCGCCCACTTCTGGGTGAACTCGGCGCCATCAAAGACGACGCGCCGCGGCGCGGCCAGGAGCGGATGAACGATGAAGAGAGCAAGTGCCAATGCGGAGAGGAAGAGACGAGTCATCAAGATACTCCTTTGGACGCAGCGCCGGACTCGTCCGGGCGGCTCCGCATCCACTATATGCAATCCGAGGCTCGCAACCTCTGGGGCAATCAGGCTCCACCGCCCACACCGGCGGCCAGCGACAATCGGCAGCGTTCACGGTTGCGGCAGCCAATGTTTGGCTCCAGCGAGCCGTGAATGGGAAGGAGTCCCCAAGGCCACGTAGCCCTATCGTGCGCAGGCCGCGAACCCAGAGAGCGGGTTACCGGGTGCGACTTCCAATAGGGTGGTCATCGAACGCCAGCGCCCCTGGGCCACCCGCGCATGATGTCCGGCCGGTCAGGCCAGCTCGAATTTGCGGAGGTCAATCTTCTTGTCGTCGTAGATTCCCAGGCCTAGAGCGCCGGATATCTCGATGTGCTCGACCTGCATGTTGAGGAAGCTCGAATCGGGATCGGGCTTGCCCTCGGCGATCGACTTCATGCCCACCTCGGCGCGCTTGGCGTCGATGGTGCGCAGGGCGATCTTGTCCATGGCGACGGGGTCGGTCGAGAAGTACATCGTCTTGTGGTCCCACATGTATTTGCCGATCTTGCCGCCGGGCCCGCCGTGGTAGCCGCCGACCAGGCCGTCGAGGATGTTCAACACGACCTTTCTGCGGATGATCGGATGATCAACGATCGAGGGGATGAACGTGCCGCAGGTGTTCAAAGTAGGCGTCGAGTGGCTGCGGCTCACGTTGTTGACCAGGCCGTGCGAGAGGTTCTTGAGCGCCACGGTGACGCCGGCCGATTGATGGTGTTTCAACAGGCAGAGGTTCACCATCTTGTTCACATCCCTGGTGATGAAGTTGGCCAGATAGCTGCGGCGGTGATGAGGATTGGTTGCGTCGGCGCGGGGCAGCACGAGCGGTAGTTCGACATACTCCTTGGCGTCGTACATGTCCATGTCGAGCTGCAGCGGATGAGGTGCGTCGGTGCCGTAGGTCCAGCGGACGCCCTCGGGAAGCCATTTGTCGAAGCCGGCCTGGATGAACTCGCGCTTGTAACGGTCGTAGGCGATGATGTTCTGGCGCTTCACCCCGGCCAGTTCGAGACCGGCCACGATCTCCTGGACCATTTCCGGCGCGGAGATGAGGTGCGGCTTGCCGACGGGATTGAGTTTCAAGCCGACGACGTCGGTAGGCTCAAAGAAGGTGCGCCAGGCGCTGGTGGGGTCGGGCGCGCCGGTGAGTTCCATCAGCCCCTTGGAGAGCATGGAGCGGACGGCTTCGCGGTTATACTGGCGCGCGGCAACGCTCGCCGGGTGGTGGACCTGGATCACGCGGCCGGGCCATGGGCCGGGTATGCCGAGCCCGGCCGCGGGTGCGGCGGCAATTTGCGCACTGGCGTAGACCGCGCCGCCCAGCAATGCCTTCTGAATAAACTCACGCCTGTCGTTGGTCATGGATCGATTGTCCCCTCTTCCCAGATATCTAACAGCCCTACATTGATTGTACTTCGACTCGGTATGCCGCGGGAACACAGGAGACAAGAATGGCGTTTCAGATGAAGCACGAGGCGGCGCGCTCGGGGATCACGTTTGGCAGCGCGCTGGCGATCGCAATCTCATGGCCGGCGAACAAGAGCATCTTGTGGGCGATCATCCACGGGCTGTTGATCTGGGTCTATGTGGTTTACTACGCGCCGACAGCGCGTTAGCTGGAGGGCCGGAAGGGGAGTGAGGTTCGAACCTGGGTCAATGGCTGCGAGAGCGCCGGCAAACTGAGGCGCGACGCTGACGCAGGGTCCTGCGAGCCGCGGTCGGATGGAGCGTTATCCTACAAGGGAGTGCCTTCCGCCTCCACTCCTGACAGTTCGGCTGTCCCCCCATACCTCAGCCCTGGCTTCAAGCATCCTACCTCGCAGGGAGTTCTTGTTTTTTTTGGTTTGAGAGACTATACTCCGATTATCCGCTTTTCAACGGGCGTCAGACGCCTTTCCGCCGCCCGCCGTTACTCGTTCGCAGCCGCGACCCGGCGCAGACGACTCCTTGAGCCGGGCCGCAGGAGGAAAATGTGCAGGGACACACCTTCAAGCGCATCCTTCTGGTAAGTACAGCCGCGGCATCGTGGCTCGCGCTTCCAGTTCAGCTCAAGAGCCAGGTAAAGCCACCAGAAACCGTCGTCATAAAAGGGGCGCCGATGGGTGGCGTCAAGCTCCTACATAGTCTTCACAGTCAGCGTGTGGAGAGCAAGTGCGAGGTCTGCCACCACCCGTCCAAGCCCGAAAAACCAAACAAGAGTCCTCAGCAGGCCTGTACCGAGTGCCACACCAAGCCCTTGCAAGCCGGCATGAAAACCGGACGCCAAGCTGGATTTCACAACTCCACCGCGCGATCCGGCATCTGCGTCGACTGCCACACGCGAGAAAACGCCAATGGCAAGAAGGCGCCTCTGAGGTGCCCCGAATGCCATAAAAAGGAGAATATCTGAGTCCAATCCAGGTGTCCGCCGCCAGTGCGGACGACAGGAGGAACCATGAGAAAACACGAATTTAACCGGCGTGAATTCACGAAGTGGGCAGCGTCCGCAACTTGCATCACCGAGTTCTCCCAATCATTTCTTCCGAAGCTGGGCGCTGCCGTCGCGGAGGCAGTGAAAGAGTACCCAGTGATCTGGATGCAGGATTCAGCTTGCAGCGGGTGCTCGGTGTCCGTAATCAACACAATCCACCCCAGCATCAAGAACGTGATACTGGACCAGATCCTTCCGGGAAGTCAACTCTTCCTGACCTACCACTCGACATTGATGGCGGCCACTGGCGCGCTCTCCACGATGACCGCAATGGAGACCGCCCGCAAGTACAAGGGGAAGTACATCTACATCGTTGAAGGCGCCATCCCAACCAAGGACGATGGGATCTACGGAACCCTGGGAGAGGAGGGCGGGAAGCCTATAACGATGCTCGAATGGCTGCGAAGGCTCGCTCCGGATGCCCTGGCCATCCTCGCCGCCGGAACCTGCGCAGCCTACGGCGGCATCTCGGCAGCCAAACCGAATCCCTCTGAATCGAAGGGCGTGGGCGAACTGTTGAAGGCCATGAACATCACCACTCCAATAGTGAACATTCCAGGTTGCCCGTGTCACCCCGACTGGTTCATCGGGACCGTCGCCCGCGTGCTGCTCTATGGCTTGCCCAAGCCGAACGAACTGGATGAGTTCGGACGGCTGAAAGCCTACTTCGGCAAGACCGTGCACAACCGTTGCATCCATCGCGACTCCCTGGACGATGGCATCTTCGCCACCAAGTTCGGAGAGGTTGGCTGCCTTTTGGAGCTTGGCTGCAAAGGGCCGTTTACCCATGCCGACTGCCCCTTGCGGCAGTGGAATAGCGGCGTGAATTGGTGCATCAGCGTCAATGCGCCGTGCATGGGGTGCACCGAGCCGGGCTTCCCCGACGCTCACTCACCGCTGTACCAGAGGAGATAGCCATGAAGACCAAAGTGATGGTTGATCCAATGACCAGAATCGAAGGCCACTTTCGAGTGGAAGTGGTGGTAGAAGATGGGGCAGTGGTCGAAGCGAAATCGGGCGGTACCCTGTACCGCGGCTTTGAACAGATCCTGACTGGCCGCGAGCCGCTCGACGCCGTACAACTGACGCAGCGGTTCTGCGGCGTCTGTCCGACCGCCCATGCCGTGGCGTCCTCGCAGTGTCTGGATCACGCCCTGGGGATCATGCCGCCGGATAACGGACGCGTGATTCGCAACCTGATTCAAGGCGCCAACTACATTCAATCGCACATTTTGCATTTCTATCACCTTGCGGCGCTCGATTTCGTTCGGGGGCCGGAGTTTCCGCCCTTCATACCCCGTTACGAGGCGGACTACCGGTTGCCGAAAACAACGAGCGACGCCGTCGTCGATCACTACATCCAGGCGCTGCACATTCGGCTGAAAGCCCACGAGATGTCCGCCGTCTTCTCGGGCAAGATGCCGCACTGCGCTTCGGTTGTCCCTGGGGGCGTTACCGTGACGCCAACGGTGGACAAGGTGACCACCTTCCTGTGGCGCCTCAGGGAAATGCGCGACTTCATCAGCAACGTCTATCTTCCGGACGTTCTCATGATCGCGGAGGTTTATCGTGACTACCTGGAAGTCGGCGCCGGCTGCAAGAGTCTTCTCTCCTACGGCGCCTTCGATCTGGATAACGAGCCCGACGTCGCCAAGCGAAAACGGTTCTTCGGCATGGCCCGCTTCCGGCAGGGCAAGCTTGAGACCGTGGATTCCACCAAGATCACGGAGGACGTGAAGTACTCCTGGTACAAGTCCGCAAGCCACCTGCCGCCTACCGCCGGCGAAACCGTGCCCGACCCGAGGAAGCCATCCGGCTACACGTGGCTCAAAGCGCCGCGATACGACGGTGAAGTGTACGAGGTCGGCCCGCTGGCGCGGGCGGTGATCGCCCACGCCGGCGCCTCCAACCCCGTTTTTGTCAAAGCCATCGACGAAGCGCTGGCCAGGCTTAGAGTGAAGCCGGAGAGCCTGTTCTCCGTCATGGGACGGCATCTGTGCCGCGCCATCGAAACGCGGATATTGGCCGACGCGATGGCCGATTGGGTTCTCCAGATCAAGCTGGACCAGCCGGTCGCTACCGGGTTCGTGATGCCCGACCAGGCTGAGGGCTGCGGCCTCTGGGATGCTTCCCGCGGAGCGCTGGGCCACTGGATCTCGATCCGCAACAAACGCATTGAACGCTACCAGGCGGTGGTGCCCACGACCTGGAACGCTTCGCCACACGACGATCGTGAGCAACCTGGGGCCATCGAGCAGGCGCTGATCGGAGCTCCGGTTAAAGACCCGAAGAACCCGTTTTCGGTGGCGCGTATCGTCCGTTCCTTCGATCCGTGCATCGCCTGCGCCATCCACCTGCTAAGCCCGCGTGGGAAGTTGCTTCACGAGATATTGGTTAGGTGAGGACTCGCCGCGGCGAGCAGGATCGGATGGACCGCCAATCAGAGAAAATTCTCATCCTGGGGGTGGGCAACGAACTCCTCCGCGATGAGGGACTGGGCGTGCATGTCGCACGGTCGCTGCTGGCGATGAATCCGTCCCTTCCTTCCCATGTGGACGTGCTTGAGGCCGGGACGTCCCTTCTAGACGTCCTGCCGCGGATGCCGCTTTACTCGCGGGTGATCATCGTTGATGCGGTGAGCGCCGGCAAGAGAGCCGGCGGCATCCACCGCATCGAGGCGACGGACGAACTTACCGGGTCGTTTGAATCCGGTGCATCCGTCTCGCTTCATGAAATGGGGGTAGCGGAGGCGCTTCGCGTGGGGGCCATGATGGGCCTCAAGCCGAAGAACCTCCTCGTCATCGGCGCGGAGCCGGAGAGAATCGAGCCAGGCACGGAACTGTCACCCAGACTGGATCGAGCGGCGAGGAAGATCATATCCATGCTGCTATCCGAAATCGGAGCGGTACGAATCGCCTCCGCGCAACGCCGGTAGATCGGTAGCCGTTTCGCCTCATGCGACCGCCGGAACGCCGGTCCTCTGGTGTCGCGAAATACTTGTCCCGCCGGCTCGATTCAAACCCGGCTACGGAGACCGGATTTTGGCTGAGGCTGAATGCTTGATACACTTTTGGGTTCAGCCATGTCTGACACAGTCAAATATCTACTCCCCGAATCACGGATTCCCAAGCATTGGTACAACATCGTGGCCGACCTTCCGTCGCCGCCGCCGCCGGTCCTGCATCCCGGGACGTTGCAGCCGGTGGGTCCGGACGATCTTGCGCCGCTGTTTCCGATGGCGCTGATCATGCAAGAAATGGCGACCGAGCGGGAGATCGAGATTCCCGAACCGGTGCGCGACGTCTATAAGCTTTGGCGGACGACGCCGCTGATCCGCGCGCGGCGCCTGGAGAAGGCTCTGGACACGCCGGCGAAGATCTACTTCAAGCATGAGGGCGTCTCGCCGGCGGGGTCGCACAAGCCGAACACGGCCGTCGCTCAGGCCTTCTACAACAAGCAGGAGGGTGTGAAGCGGCTGGTCACCGAGACCGGGGCAGGGCAGTGGGGCTCGTCGCTGGCCTTCGCCGGCGTGGTGTTCGGGTTGGACGTCAGCGTCTATATGGTCAGGGTCTCCTACAATCAGAAGCCCTACCGCCGGGCGTTGATGGAAACCTGGGGCGCGCGTTGCGTGGCGTCGCCTTCGGATGAGACCAATTCGGGCCGGGCGATTCTGGCGAGGCGGCCGGACCATCCGGGTTCGCTGGGCATCGCGATTTCGGAAGCCGTTGAAGTGGCGGCGCAGTCCGATGACGCGAAGTATGCGCTGGGCTCGGTGCTGAACCATGTGATGCTGCACCAGACCGTGATCGGTCTGGAAGCGATCGAGCAGATGGAATTGGCGAACGACTATCCCGACGTCGTGATCGGTTGCGCAGGCGGCGGGTCGAACTTCGCGGGCATCTCGTTCCCGTTCATCGGCAAGAAACTGCGGGAAGGCAAGAAGACGCGCATCGTGGCGGTGGAACCGGCTGCCTGCCCGTCGTTGACCCGCGGCACGTACGCCTACGATTTCGGCGATACCGCGCATCTGACGCCGCTGATGAAGATGCACACGCTGGGTTCGACGTTCACGCCTCCGGGTTTCCATGCCGGCGGATTGCGCTATCACGGGATGGGCGCCCTGGTGTCGCACTGCGCGCGGCTCGGTCTGATCGAGGCGACGTCGTATCATCAGATCGCCTGCTTCGAGGCCGGTATTCAGTTCGCCAAGGCGGAAGGGATCGTGCCTGCGCCGGAATCGAATCACGCCGTGCGGTGCGCGATCGACGAAGCGCTCAAATGCAAGGAGGAGGGCGTCGGAAGGACGATCCTTTTCAACCTCTCTGGCCACGGGCATTTCGACATGCAGGCGTATATCGATTACGCGGCCGGCAAACTGGTCGATGTGAACTACGACGAAGGTGAACTGGCGATGGCGCTGGCCGGGTTGCCGTCGGTACCGGCCTAGAGCCCTGTTCATAGTCGAACCTCGACCGTGTGAGGGAGCGGTCCGGCGAGCCCCTGATCGGACTGTGGGTCCGCGACCAAACGAACTGGGCAAGCGCGGCCGTGAACGGGGAAACACGGCCCCGCC
>CAZLDN010000058.1:0-30024 GCA_964558355.1 uncultured Candidatus Solibacter sp. | reverse complement strand
GTGCAGGTCGGGGAACTGGTTGAAGCGTTCAGCGACCGGGACAGCCCGTCCCAGCTAGGATCTCTAACAAACCCGAGCGATGCCAACCCGGGCCCACCTCGTTGCGATTCCCTGCAAGTCGTTGATGAACAAAGAGGAGTTGTGAACCTCAATTACCTCCGCTCCATCACGATGCCGACCGGACATAACCCGCCGGTTCTCCATGCCGCCACATCGAGACCACCAGATCTCGCGGCCACTGCCCCTCTACCGGCTGTATGATGGGGAATCAAGGATGGTCGAGGGTCAAGATTGTGAAAAAATCCCGACTGGGACGGCTGTCCCGGTTTCCACTTTCACCGCATTCTCGCTATGAGCCTCCCTAACGCCAATCTCAAAGAGGCTGACGCCGCCTGAAGCGCTAAGCGCCTCGTCACGAAGGTCGAGATCTGCATACAGAACAAAGTCTGCGATGAGCCTATGACCCTTCGGAATGACCGGCGTTTCGGCGTCATCCAACGAGGCAAACAGCGGCAAGCTACGACCCTCTTCCGACTCCGCTCTCCGCTTGGTGACGAAATCTCCCATTGGTTCCAGCCCGCTTTGGAAGCGCTGAAGCGTTGTTCGCAGAGCTTCCGGACTTCGATCTACGCCCACCCAGCCACGGTCGAGACCATCAGCGACGGCAAGAGTAGTCCCAGACCCAGAGAAGCAGTCCAGGACGATGTCTCCGGGATTCGATGACGCTTCGATGATTCTCTTTAGGAGGGCAGGATTCTTTTCAGTCGGATATCCCGTAATGCAGACGTTCTGGTTGTGCGCATCTCTGAAGTCCATCCAGATGTCTTGAACGCCGACGCCGTCGCTCTCGTCAAGGAAAACCTTGCGCCGAGGATTTCCATGAGTAGACCAAAAGATCTCACCACGTGCATCCATCTCGTCTAGCGTAGAGGGTCGGAATTGCCAGTGTTTACCCGGAGGTGGGAGTACTCCTCTCCACGGCTTCCCAGTATCGCCGTTTCTTACGCCTGGAGCATGGACTGGAACCTTCATGAAACGTCGTCCGGTCTTCACATCGACGTAGTGATATTCCTTCGCCCGATCCTCCGTCCATTGAACCACAGGCTTGTTCCAAACGTAATTGGGTGTTTTTGTATAGAAAAGAATGTAGTCGGCTACGTTACCGTACTGCTTTCTCGTGTAGTTCTTCGGGTTGCATTTTTTTCGCGTAATGCAGTTTCTGAAACCTTCTGGGCCGAACAGTTCATCAAGTATCTCCTTGATGTGAAAAACCATCTTGGCATCGAGATGCACGTAAAGCGAGCCGTCATCCGCGAGTAGCTCGCGAAGCATGATCAGCCTCTGCCTCAGGAACTCGACGTACTCTGGCCCCGAGAGTACATCCTCGTAGGCGTGGCTGAGCGACCTTGAGTGAAACACGGTCTGGGTCGCAAACGGTGGATCGATGTAGATGAGCCTGACCTTGCCAGAAATGTCCGGGTCTCGCAGGAGGTGTGCAAGGACACCGAGGTTCTCACCAATGTAGAACCGCTTCGGCGGACCGGGTGCTACTTCGCGGCCCACTGCGATGAGTTCCGGTAAGGCGGGCACCGTCTGCAATACTTCCGCCTCAGGCACCTTCCCTGCATAGCTCAGAGTGATTCTATTGTCCAAACGACTTCCGCCGTACTTGGCGGAGCCTCTTCTTGGTACTCCCGTCGCCATATTCGTTTGATCCCCTATCCTATGAACGTAGCCAGTCCAAGCCAAGCCGATGCGGAACCATTCGGAGCGTAATCACCTTTACGCGTCCAGGCCAGCGGTCCTCAAGGTAGGCGTAGTCATTCCACATTGAACCAAGCAGCAGGCCCGGTCCGTCATTCAGAAACACCACTTTTGTGTTGAGGCCATGCGCGTCGGCGTACGTGATCACTTCGTGAGCGCAGTCTCGATATCCGCCGGTGCGATCGTCTTCTTGGGCGCCGCCTCGGTCCGAGTCGTAGCGCGCTAGCCCAACTGCCAGCGGAGTGTCCCCCTCATAGATTACGAAGTCAACCGGTCGGTCTGGTTTCGAATAGTCCGGGAAGACCTCCCCCAGCGGAACGTCCTTTCCAGCGCGCTCTGGGCCTATCACCTTTAACAACGGAAACTGTTCGCGGAGGATCGAGAAGAGCCTCTCGGTGAGGTCGTAGCCTTTCTTCCCTCGATCTTTGTATTCCCAGAGGACAGCGCAGAGTGCCTCATCCGGCATGGGTCGCGAGGTGAACCGCTTTTGAGCCTCCGTGATCTCTCTGAAGCCGCCTCCAAACTGCTCGCAGATACTCTGAGCGGCAGACTTTTTCTTCAACATCTCAACTGGTGTTTCCGGACTCACGTACTTCCGAAAGACTCTGGACAATTGAACACGCATCCACGGCTCTCTCACCTCCGCAATCCCTAGCAGGAGGTCGGTCGAGGAATGCGCCGCTCCAAGGAGTTGGCCGAACATCACCAGAACGGGCTTGTAGAGCTCGCAAGCCAGTTCCAGGATGTCGGGATAGTATTCTCCGGTGGACAGCGTGATCCACAAGTGACCTTCTGATTTGTAGTCCGCGAACGTCGTTTCGGTCGGGTTTGCGTTGGACATCGGCCTCGCCTTCAGTGCGGTGATGGAACAATTCTAACCGAGGATGTTCTTTCCTCCTACATCATCCCAGAAGGGTGGAGGCTAGTCGCTTCACTTGTCGCCTTCGAGTTGCTCCGCGGTTTCCGGGGTTTCCGGGACAGCCTTACATCTGGTATGGGCAGTTTTTGAGCGAATGTGATTTCCACAGCCGCCGCCGATACCCATCTGTGGAAAACACTCATCGCCGCCCTTGTGTCCAGCGCCACGTGTCGCGTCTCCTTCCTTGACTTCAGGTTCCTGACGACCAAGTCGCCGTCACCCTCCTGCGGCATGAGCGAGTAGGCAAGCCACTCGCCGTTGCGCGAGAGAGTGGGCGAGGAGATGGACCGCCATCCGTCATAGTCCTTGTGCGTCAGGGCGCGCTTGGGCGGCGCCGCGACTGCGATGAGGGAGATGGTGAGGCAAAGGCCGAATGACCGGACAGTGCGGGCGTGAATCGAACTCATGCTCTGAATTATATGAGGTCCAGCCGTTTGTGGTGTCTGATGGGAGTATCAGGATGGATGTATAAGTAAGATGGAGACTTAGGGTTGCCGATCATTCACGACCAAACGAACCTTCGCGCGCGCCCGGCAGGACTCCGCTCCCGGCACGGCGCTGAAGATGGCGGTTGAATGACAGTCCTGCTGCTACTGATGCTGGTACAGGCCGACCTGAACACGGCGGCGAGGGCCGGCGACGTCGAGTCGGTCAAGGCTCTGCTCGCCAAGGGCGCGGATGTCAACGCCTTCGACGCGCTTGGATCGACTCCGCTGCATGACGCCTGCTGGAGCGGCGAGGTCGAGATCGTCCGGCTGCTGCTCGGCAAGGGCGCGAAAATCGAGGCGCGCCACCGCGAGGGCGGATCGACGCCGCTGCAATACGCCGTGCTCATGAATCGCGAAGCGGTGGTCCGTTTGCTGATCGAAAAGGGGGCCGACGTGGGCACCGTTTACCGGAACGGCTCGACCGCGCTGCACGTGGCCGCCAACCGCGGCCACATGGAGATCGCCAAGCTCCTGCTGGACAAGGGCGCCAGGTTGAACGAGCGGGACGAGACCGGATCGGCGCCACTCGATGAGGCCGCCTGGAAAGGGCAGCCGGAGATGGCGAAATTTCTCATCGACCGCGGCGCATCGGTCAATATCCGCAACCCAGGCTCGGGCCAGACGCCGCTGCACGAAGCGGCGGTGAAGGGGCATACCGGCGTGATCGCCGTATTGCTCGCCGCGGGTGTGGAGATCGGAGCCAAGGACTTTGACGGGGCGACGGCGCTCGATGAAGCCTTGCGGAACCGGCACACAAAGACGGCTGAGGCCTTGATGGCGGCGGGGGCGCAGTTGGGTTCGGCGTCGCAGTTGAGAGAGGCTGTTTTGCGGGGGCAGGCCGACGTGGTGGCGCTGATGCTCGACAAGGGCGCCGATGGCAAGCCCTACCTTCACGATGCCGCGCTGAAGGGCCATCAGACGGTCGCCGAACTGTTGATCAAGCATGGCGCCGACGTCAACGGCCGGAACAAGAACGGCGCAACGCCGCTGCACGATGCCGCTCTGGCCGGGCAGAGGCGCGTTGCGGAGGCGCTTCTGAGCCATGGCGCCAAGATCGATTTGACCGATACTGAGACAGGTTCCACGGCGCTCCACATGGCCGCGGGGTGGGGCAGGGCGGATGTTGTCAAGCTGCTGCTCGAGCACGGCGCTGACAGGACGGCAAAAAACAAGCACGGACGAACGGCGCTCGAATTGGCGAAAGAGGCCGGTTTCGAAGACGTGGTGAAAGCGCTGGAAGCGCCCGCCGGACTAGTCGAGCCAGCGGACCGATAGCGGCTGGGTGCGGGTGCAGGCTTGAGTATCGGTGACGCCGCCGGCGATCAACGTGCAGGCGGCATCGGTCGCTGTCCGGAAAGCTTCGTCTTTCGACGCTCCGGATGCTGTGGCGCAGTTCTGGCGTCCCTGGAAGCCCATGCAGACTTCGACACGGTTCTTGCGCAGAGATGTCATCTGATACGTGATGACTCCGAGGAACGCCACGAACGCGGCGGCGATGATGATTATGAGCTTCGTGCGGTTCATCGAAGGTTATTCGGTGAAGAAGCTGCCCATCTGGCGGAACTTCTCGTAGCGCTGGCGGATGAGATCGGCGGGCTTGATCTCCTTGAGTTCGCGGATGGCGGTGAGCATGGCCGTCTTCAGGAGTTCCGCTGCGCGGTCATGGTCTTCCTGGGCTCCGCCTGGAGGCTCGGGGATGATGCCGTCGATGATGCCGAGGCGGGTGAGGTCGGCCGCGGTGAGCTTAAGAGCGGAGGCGGCTTCGTCGCCCTTGCTCGAGTCGCGATAGATGATGGCGGCGCAGCTTTCCGGCGAGATGACGCTGTAGATGCTGTTTTCGAGCATGTAGACGCGGTTGCCGATGCCAAGCGCCAAAGCGCCGCCGCTGCCGCCTTCGCCGATGACGATGACAACGATCGGGCTTTCGATGCGCGACATCTCCCGCATGTTCAGCGCGATGGCCTGGGCCTGGCCGCGTTCTTCCGCATCGATGCCGGGGTAGGCGCCGGGCGTGTCGAGCAATGTGACGATGGGGCGGCCGAACTTCGACGCCAGTTCCATGGCGCGCATGGCTTTGCGGTAGCCCTCGGGTTTGGGCATGCCGAAGTTGCGGTGAAGCTTCTGCTTGGTGTCGCGGCCCTTCTCCTGGCCGATCAGCATCACCGGTTCGCCGCCGACCGTGCCAAAGCCGCAGATAATGGCCGGATCGTCGCCAAAGTTGCGGTCGCCGTGCACTTCGATGAAGTCAGAGGCGATGCGCTGGATGTAGTCGATTGAGTGAGGCCGTTTCGGGTGGCGCGCCAGTTTGACGCGTTCCCAGGAGATGTTTTGGCCGGCCTCGCCCTTCAAGCGGAGCATTTCAGATTCCATTTCCTGGAGGCGCGCGCGGGCGCCGCTGCTGCTCATTTGAAGGTCGGCCATCTCCTTCTGGAGTTCGGCCATGCGCTGGCTGTTTTGAGCCTCGCTCATATCGGTGGACTTCCTTTACTTCCCTTTTACGAGGCTAACACTTCCACGGCTTCCGGACCGCAGATGCGCTCGACTTCGGCCCTGAACTCCTTGTCGGGCTGGATCTTGCAGGGCACGTCGAGGATGAGCGCAAAGTCGCGAGGCCGTTCAAGACGCAGCCGGACCTCGGTCTTCCCAGGTTTACGTTCGAGGAGCTGCTGAAGCTCGTCGACGCGCGTCGATCCATTGTCCGAAAGTCTGACCCGAATCGAGATCATCGACGGGAAACCGACCCGCGCCACATCCAATGGGATGATCTCCTGGATGCTGAGTTTCACCGAGCCGTCATCCTCGGGCAAGGCTCGGGCCCGGACGAGAACGGCCTTGTCGTCGGCGATTTCCTTATCGAGGAGTTCGTACTTCGAGGCGAAACAGAGCGCTTCCGTGGAACCGGACCAATCCTCCAGTTGCATCGAGGCCCAGAGCTTGCCTTCCTTGTTCCGGCGGCGGTTGATGGTGGTGATGATGCCGCAGACGGTGACGTCGTGTCCCTTTTCGACGCCCTGAAGGGTCTCGGTGGTGTGGGTGGACAGTTCGTCCACCTTCCACTTGAACTCGTCGAGCGGGTGGCCGGTGACATAGAAGCCGAGCATCTCTTTTTCGCCGCGGAGCTTCTCGATTGGGGTCCAATCGGGGACGCCGGGCAAGGAGCGTTCGGCTTCCTGAACGGGATCGGCGGCCAGCATGGCCTCAAACAGGCCGGTCTGGCCGGATTCGCGATCCTCCCTGGCGCGCTGGCCGTCCTGAATGCAGTCCTCGATGACGGCGAACAGTTGCGAGCGGCGTCCGGCGAGCGCGTCCAGCGCGCCTGCCTTGATCAGGCTTTCGATGACGCGCCGGTTGATGGCCTGCATATCGGCGCGCTTGCAGAAACCGTCAAGCGATTTGAACGGGCCGGACTCCTTGCGGGCGGCGACGATGGCCTCGACGGCTCCCGCGCCGACATTCTTCACCGCGCCAAGCCCGAAGCGGATGGCGCCGTGGTCGGGCGTGAAGTTGAGGTTGGACTTGTTGACATCGGGCGGCAGCACCTTGATGTTCAAGTCGCGGCACTCGTTGATGTACTTCACCACCTTGCCGGTGTCGCCGGTTTCCGACGTCAGCAGGGCGGCCATGAACTCGATCGGATAGTGGGCCTTCAGATAGCCGGTGAGGTACGCCAGGTAGCCATAGGCGGCCGAGTGGGACTTGTTGAATCCATACTCGGCGAACTTGGCCATGGTGTCGAACACGTGTTCGACCTTTTCCTTCGGGAAGCCGAGTGTGACGCCGCGCGGGATAAACGTCTTGCGCTCCTCGTCCATCGCCTCCTTTTTTTTCTTGCCCATGGCGCGACGAAGGAGGTCGGCTTCACCCAGCGAGTAGCCGGCGATCAACTGCGCCGCCTGCATCACCTGTTCCTGGTAGATGAAGATGCCGTAGGTCTCTTCCAGGATCGGCTTCAGTTGCGGCAATTCGTAGGTGACGCGGCGGCGGCCGTGTTTCCGTTCGATGTAGTCGTCAACGAAGCCGTTCTTGATCGGACCAGGCCGGTAGAGGGCGTTGAGCGCGATGAGGTCCTCGATGCGTTCGGGCTTGGAGCGGCGCAGGACGTCCTTCATGCCCGAGGATTCGAACTGGAAGACGCCGCTGGTTAGACCCTCGGAGAAGATCTTTTCGTAGACGGCCGCGTCGTCGAGCGGGAGGTCTTCGAGGTGGAGCCGAACGCCGTGCTGCTGTTCGATGAGGTCGAGTGCGTTGTGCAGAATCGTCAGCGTGGTCAGGCCCAGGAAGTCCATTTTGAGAAGGCCCATCTTCTCGAGGCTGTCCATGTCGTACTGAGTGACAATTTCGTCCTTGTTCGTCTTATAGAGCGGGACGAGTTCCTGAAGCGCGACGGGCGAGATGACGACACCGGCGGCGTGGACGCTGGCGTTGCGGGCCATGCCCTCGAGGCGGAGGGCGATGTCGATCATGTCGCGGACGCGAGGGTCTTTCGCGGCCATTTCATTGATGGCCGGCTCGGCCTCGATTGCGTCCTTCAGTTTGATGTTGAGCGGCGTCGAGGGAATGAGCTTGGTGATCTTGTCGACTTCGGCGAAGGTCAATTCCATCGCCCTGCCGACATCCTTAAGAGCCGCCTTGGCCGCGAGCGTCCCAAAGGTGATGATCTGCGCCACCTGTTCGCGGCCGTACTTTTCGGTGACGTACTGGATGACTTCGCCGCGGCGGTTGGTGCAGAAGTCGATGTCGATGTCCGGCATGCTGATGCGTTCCGGATTAAGGAAGCGCTCGAACAGCAGTCCGTAGTGAAGAGGATCGACATCGGTGATGCCCATCGAGTAGCTGACCAGCGATCCGGCGGCCGATCCGCGGCCGGGTCCGACGGGGATGCCCTGGGACTTCGAGAACCGGATGAAGTCCCAGACGATGAGGAAGTAGCCCGAGAACTTCATCTGCTGGATGAGCGCGATCTCGGTTTCCAGCCGTTCAATGTACTCCTCGATGCGGTGCTTCAACCGGCCCTGCGCGGCGAGCTGTTCAAGCCGGCCGCGGCGCTGTTCGAAGCCCTGGCGGGCGACATAGGCGAAGTAGCTGTCGATGGTATTGCCGTCGGGGACTTCGAAGCGGGGGAATGGATTGGTGACCGGATTGAGTTTGAGTTGGCAGCGCTGAGCGATCTCCCAGGTGCGGTCGAGTGCGTCCTCGACATCGGCGAAAACGGCCATCATCTCGGCGCGGCTCTTGATGAAGAACTGCTCGGAGCTGAACTTCATCCGCTTCGTGTCGTTGACGGTCTTGCCTGTCTGAATGCAGGTGAGGATGTCCTGGGCGCGGTGGTCGGCGTGTTCGACGTAATGGGCGTCGTTTGTCGCAACAAGCGGGATGCCCGTTTCGGCCGACATGCGGTGGACGCCCGGCATGGCGATGGAGTCCTCGTTCAGGCCGTGTTCCTGAATTTCGAGGAAGAAGTTGCCCTTACCGAAGAGGTCCTGATACTCGTGGGCCAGGCGGCGGGCGTCTTCGTAGCGGTCCTGGAGCAGGGCTTCCTGGATGTCGCCCTTAAGGCAGCCAGAGAGGGCGATGAGGCCCTTGGTGTGTTGCGCGAGCAGGTCCTTGTCGACGCGCGGCTTGTAGTAAAAACCTTCGAGGAAACCGGCGGAGACCAGCTTGATGAGGTTGCGATAGCCCTCTTCGTTCTCGCAGAGCAGCAGGAGATGGTTGTAGCGGCTGGTTTCGTTCTTGACCAGGCGGGACTGCTGGGCGACATACACCTCGCAGCCGATCACAGGGTGGACGCCGTATTCCTTGGCCTTGTTCGAGAATTCGACCGCGCCGAACAGGTTGCCGTGGTCGGTCATGGCAACGGCGGGCTGGCCCTGCTCGCTGACCATCTTCATGAGCTTGCCCGTCTCGCAGGCTCCGTCGAGCAGCGAGTAGTCGGTGTGGCAGTGGAGATGGACGAAGGGCTTTTCGCTCATGGGCGGTGAAAGAAACAGTGTACAGCGGCTCTTGATAAGAAAGCCGGGGCAGGACCGTGCCGTATCGGGAGACGCGTGGTAGGGACGGGCAGAGTCGAACTGCCGACCTACCGCTTAGGAGGCGGTTGCTCTATCCAACTGAGCTACGTCCCCACGCGAGGCCCGCGGCCTCATGACTCATTGTACCAACGCTTACCAGCGGGCCAAGCCTTTTCTGCCGATGTCGCGGCGGACCTGCATGCCGTCGAAAGAGATTTCGTCGACGGCTTTATACACGTTCTCGATCGCCTCCGGCAGCGTGGCCCCGGAGTGCGTTACGCCCAGGACGCGGCCGCCCGCCGTCACGACGCCCTGCTCCGTCTGTTTTGTCCCGGCATGAAAGACCGCCGCGCCGGTTGCCTCGGCTTCGGCAATCCCTGAGATCACGTCGCCTGTCCGAATCTTGCCCGGATAGCCCGCAGCCGCAATCACCACGCAAACCGAGGGTCCGGGTTTGCATGCCAGCAGCTTCGGGTTCAGACGGCCCGACGCCGCCTCCATCAACAGTTCGCCGAAATCGCCTTCCAACCGGTGCAGTAGCGCCTGGGTTTCCGGGTCGCCGAGACGGACGTTAAATTCCAGCGTCTTGGGTCCGTCCGCGGTCATCATCAGGCCGGCGTAAAGGAAGCCCTTGAAGGGCGTTCCTTCGGCCTTCATCCCCTGGACCGTCGGAACCATGATCGACTCGATCGCCCGTTGCCGCATCGCGGCGGAGAGAATCCGCGAGTCCGAATAGGCGCCCATGCCGCCCGTGTTGGGGCCTGTGTCGCCTTCGAAGATGGTCTTGTGGTCCTGCGATGGTTCGAACGGCAAGACAGACTCGCCGTCACAGAGGGCGATGAAGCTGACCTCCTCGCCAGTCAGGAACTCCTCAATAACCACACGTGAACCTGCGGCGCCGACCAGAGAACCCGCGAACATGGCATCGAGCGTCCCGATCGCTTCACGCTTGTCCTGAACGATGACGACGCCCTTGCCGGCAGCGAGTCCGTCGGCCTTGATAACCAATGGATAGGTGAATTCGTCCAGTGCGCGGCGGGCCTCGGCTGGATCGCCGGTTGCGGCAAAGCGAGCCGTTGGGATGCCGTGGCGCATCATAAACTCTTTGGAGAAGATCTTGCTGCCCTCCAACTGGGCGGCGGCGCGGGTCGGGCCGAAAATGCGGAGTCCCGCAGCCTCGAAGGCATCGACGACGCCGTCAACCAGGGGCGCTTCGGGACCGACCACCGTGAGATCGGCGGCAAGGCTCAGCGCAAGGTCAAGATACCCATCGGGAGTATAGGAGGCTGGTTGCACGATCTGAGCAACTTTGGCGCAACCGGGGTTGCCTGGAGTGACAAATACGTTCGATACCGACGTGCTGAGAGCAAGACGCCAACAGATGGCGTGTTCACGCCCGCCGCCGCCGATGACCATGACTTTCACGCGATTATCTCCTACAGCTAGAATAGTTTAGGATACCTGGGAATTCAAACTCAGCCAATGAGACAGCACGGATACGATGTCGTGGTGGTTGGCGCTGGCCATGCCGGTTGCGAGGCCGCCCGGGCTTGCGCCCGGATGGGGCTTAACACCGCCATCATCACGATGAATATCGATCTGGTGGCTCAGATGTCCTGCAACCCGGCAATTGGGGGTATCGCGAAGGGTCACCTCGTCAGGGAAATCGACGCTTTGGGCGGCGTGATGGGCGAGGTCGCCGACGCAGTGGGCATCCAGTTCAGGTTGTTGAATACAAGCCGTGGACCGGCGGTGTGGAGTCCGCGGGCGCAGATGGACAAGAAGCAGTACCGGGTGGTGATGCGGGGTGTGCTGGAATCCGAGGCGAATCTCCGGTTTGTCCAGGCTGAGGTTGCGGAATTGGTCCTTTCTGAAAGCGGGGAGGGGAAGCGGGAGATCCGGGGAGTCCTGCTTCGTGACGGCCGGACGCTCGTTTGCGGCTCCGTGGTGGTCACAACCGGCACCTTTCTCAATGGGTTAGCGCACGTCGGCGAATCGAAATACAACTGCGGCAGAAGCGGCGAACCGCCATCGAATCTTCTCGGCAACTATCTGAGATCATTAGGTTTACAATGGACCAGGTTGAAGACCGGTACGCCGCCGCGCCTCGATGGACGCACAATCGGCTGGGAACACTTCGAGCCGCAGCATGGCGACGCCGAGCCGGTGCCTTTCTCCTACATGACCGAAAAGATCGACCGGCCCCAAATCGCCTGTCATGTGGCCTATACGAACGACGACACCCGCCGCGTCATCCATGAGAGCCTGTCGCGGTCGCCGCTCTTCAGCGGCCAGATCGAAGGAATCGGACCGCGCTACTGCCCGTCCATTGAAGACAAGTTCGTGAAGTTTCCGGACAAGCTCCGCCACCAGTTGTTTCTGGAGCCTGAGGGCTTGGACACATACGAAGTGTACGTAAATGGGATGTCGACCAGTATGCCGGTGGATGTGCAGGAGGCGATGCTTGGTTCGATTCCGGGTCTTTCAGAGGCCGAGATGATCCGGCCGGGCTATGCCATCGAGTACGATGCCATCGATCCCCGGGAGTTGGACCACAGCCTCGAGGTCAAGCGGGTTCGAGGCCTGTTCCTGGCTGGGCAGATCAATGGGACTTCCGGCTATGAGGAGGCTGCCTGCCAAGGCTTGCTTGCGGGCATCAATGCCGGCCGCAGGTTGGGCAAGCGCGACCCGGTTGTGCTGAAGCGGACGGACGGCTACGCCGGGATTCTCGTGGACGATCTGATCACAAAGGGCGCCGATGAACCTTACCGGATGTTCACTTCGAGGGCGGAGTACCGTCTCAGTCTGAGGATCGATAACGCCGACGAGAGGTTGACGCCGCTGGCGCAAACGATCGGCCTGTGCATGGACGCGCGGTGGCAACTCTATACAGACAAAGCGCGGGACAAGGCGGAGGTCATTCAACACCTCAAAGTGACTCGCCTCGATCCGAGAACGCACCCACAACTTGGGTTGGCTCCCGGCGAACGCCCGACGATGGCCGACTGGTTGCGTCGCCCCGAGGCGAAAATCACTGAATTGGAGGCCGGGATCAGCGGGCACATCGGGCGTCCACCGGTGCGCGGGGTCTTGCAGACCATTGAGATTGAACTCAAGTATGCCGGGTACATTGAGCAGCAGGGCAAACTGGTGGAGAGGATGAGGAATGCGGACGATAGGCGGATCCCGGTCGAGTTCGAGTATGATCGGGTTCCGGGGTTGAGCCGTGAGGTGCGGGACAAGCTGAAGAGGGTTACCCCGGCCACGCTCGGACAGGCCGCACGGATTCCGGGAATAACTCCGGCGGCGGTCTCCGTCCTGGATGTGTTCCTTACGATGAAAGGCGCCAAACGAATTGACTAGCGGAAATCAGGAGAGCGGACTGATTGGCGAGAGGGTTCGCCGCGCCTGGCCGGGTGCCCCGCCGGCGTTGTGGGAAGGGTGGAACGCCATCGAGCAACACTATGAGTTGCTGTGCAAGTGGAATGCGAAGGTAAACCTTGTCGGAACCTCTACCCTGGCGAGCGCGGCGGAAAAGCACTATGGGGAGTCGCTCTTCCTCGCGGCGCAGTTGCGGGATGGCGTTCAGACCGTGATCGATTGCGGAAGCGGTGCAGGATTCCCTGGTTTTCCATTTGCGGTGCTGCGGCCTGACGTTCAGGTTACTTTGCTGGAGGCTGACCGAAGGAAAGCGGCGTTCCTGCGCGAAAGTTGCCTCTTGAGCAACGTGCGGGTGCGTGTTGAACGGCTCGAGCAACTGGAGGAACGTCCGGATGCTGTGATCACCAGGGCCGTGGATCCGCGGTTTGTCATGGCTTGGGGGAGGGAACACGCCACCCGGTTCGGCTTCATTGGCTCAACGGCTGATGTCGAGTCCCTGGCCGCCGACCCGGCGCTGGGCTCGGTTCTCAAGGCAGCGCTGCCATGGCGAGCTCATAGTTCGATCCTCTGGGCTACGTTCCACGTGAAACGCCCCTGAGGCCCTGTTCCACGTGGAACCTCCCAACTTGCGCTCGTGATAGCATAGACGTTTCTACTCCGAGACCCCTCGCCCGGAGCAAACTACATGGGCAGAATCATCGCCATTGCCAACCAAAAGGGTGGTGTGGGCAAGACCACCACCGCAATCAACCTCGCCGCTTCGCTTGCCGCCAACGAAATCCCTATTTTGTTGGTGGATATGGACCCACAGGGGAATACCACAACCGGCGTGGGCATATCAAAAGAACCGGGGATGGCCACGGTCTATGACATGTTGGCGGGGAGGAAGTCCGCGCAGGATATCCTCCTCACAACCGAGTTCGATGGCCTGAGCATCCTTCCAGCCGACAAGAACCTGGTGGCGGCGAACCTGGAACTTGTTGACGCCGAGGACCGCGCCTATCGGCTCAGGGCAGCCCTGGCGCCCATCACCGGGCAGTTCCACTACGTCATCATCGACTGCCCGCCCGCGCTCGACCTCCTCACGCTGAACGCCATGATGGCGGCCGAGTCCATCCTCATCCCGATACAATGTGAATTCTTCGCCCTTGAAGGGATCTCCCAGTTGATCGACACGATTGACCGGCTGAAGTCTTCAATCCACCCCAACCTGCGCATCGAGGGCATTCTCCTCACCATGTTCGACGACCGGACCAACCTCGCCAAGCAGGTCGCCGGAGACCTCCAGGAGTTCTTCCAGGACGAGGTCTTCAAGACCATCATCCCGAGAAGCATTCGTTTGGCCGAAGCCCCCAGCTTTGGCAAGCCCATCCTGGCTTACGACGTGCGCTCCCGCGGCTCTGAAAGCTATATCAAACTCGCCAAGGAGATCATCTCCCGTGACCAACTCATCTGATCCCACCCGCAGGGCGCTTGGCCGGGGACTCTCCTCCCTCATCCCCCAGAAGCCAGCCGCCGTTCAGACGCCCGCAACTCAAACCGGTTCTCTCTCGATCGCCATCGACGAGATCCATCCCAATCCCCTGCAACCGCGCAGCGTCTTCGATCCTCAACGCCTCGCCGAACTTGCCCAGTCCATTCGAGAGAATGGCGTGATCCAGCCGATCATTGTCCGCCGCGTCGAAGACACCTACCAGTTAGTCGCCGGGGAGAGGCGCTGGAGAGCGGCCAAGATGGCCCAACTCACGCACGTTCCCGTGGTTGTCCACAACTTCGCCGACGATCGTTTGATGGAGATCACGCTCATTGAGAACATCCAACGGGAAGATCTGAATCCCATCGAGATCGCGCACGCATTTGAGCGGTTGAACAAGGAGTTCAACCTCAGCCACGACCAGATCGCGCAGCGCACTGGGAAGGACCGCTCAACCATAACCAATCTCCTCCGCCTGCTGAAGCTCCCTGGGGATATTCAGGCCCTGCTCGCCGACCACCGGCTCTCGATGGGCCACGCTCGGGCCTTGCTCGGCCTCCCCACACCGGAACTCCAGTTGGAGGCGGCCCAACGCATTACGTCCGAGGGATTGTCGGTCCGGCAGGTCGAACGCCTTGTTCAGAAGATGACTGAGCCCCGCGAACCGAAGTCCGCCGGGGAGATTCCCCTCGACGCCAATACTCGCGCCGCCCTCCAGGAATTGGAACGCGTGCTCGGTACACGCGTCCGGATCGTCCCGAAATCGGATAACCGGGGTAGAATCGAGATAGAGTACTATTCCGTAGAGGAACTAACCCGCATCTATGAATTGATTGTGGGAGGGGTTTAGGAGATGGTGCCGGCGGTAGGACTCGAACCTACGACCTGCGGATTATGAGACCGCCGCTCTAACCACCTGAGCTACGCCGGCACGGCTTCCGACAACTCTAGCGTACGGGTTCACCGCGGGGCGTGTCAATCACCACCGTTTCAGTCCTGATTATCCTTGTATTTGATCTTGACAGCACGAGCTTCCGGGTTCATAGTGGGGCCAGACAGAGGGAATGCGGTTCATTCCCGGAATCTGTTGGGTTGAAAAGCGCTGCACCTGGTGGTTGAGCTGAAAGCCTCAGCCAGGTGCCACGAGGGCGAGAGAGGAGGTTGTCCATCGAGATAGATCACCTCACGGGGCGACTACCCGGCATCTGGACCGTCAAGTTGTGCGCCTTCTCCGTCCAACGGGCTCTTGATAGAGACCCCAGACGAGCGGCCATGAGGTCGCATGAGCGAAAGGCTCAACACGACCTATAATCCCCGATTTGAGGGGAAAGACGGTGTTGGGGTCTGGCGGTCGCCCTTTCTTCATTTACCAGCCGATTGACACTGGTTAGAGCCCTTCTGTAGAGTCATGGATGAGTCTTCTGGCATCCATGCCACTAGATCTGAAGCACTTTCCGTGAGCCTCATCTCCTTCCAGGGCGTCTCCAAGAGTTATCCGATCTACAGTTCTCCTTCCCACCGCCTTAAGGAACTGGCCACTTTCAACCGTGGAAAATACCACGAAGACTTCTGGGCGCTCAGAGATATCTCTTTTGAAATCAACAAGGGAGAGACCTTCTGCATCGTCGGCGAGAACGGCTCGGGCAAGAGCACTCTCCTGCAGATTGTCGCCGGCATCCTGGCGCCGACCACAGGTACAACAAGCGTAACCGGCCGCGTTTCGGCGCTGCTCGAACTAGGCTCGGGATTCAACCCCGAGTTCACCGGCCGTGACAATGTCTACCTGAACGCCTCCATCCTCGGCTTCAGCTCGGCGCAAATCGACAACATCTATAACAAAATCGAGAACTTCGCCGAAATCGGTGAGTTCATCCACCAACCCGTGAAGACCTATTCCAGCGGCATGGTGGTCCGTCTCGCGTTTGCTGTCGCCATCCATGTCGATCCGGAGATCCTCATCGTGGATGAAGCGCTTGCTGTCGGGGATATCTACTTCCGCCAGCGATGCCTCCGCAAGGTCCACGAACTGCGATCCAGGGGCGTCACAGTGCTTTTTGTCTCTCACTCGGCCGGCGACGTCAAAGCCATCGGCGACCGTACTCTCTGGTTGGACGGCGGCCGTATCCGCGCCATCGGTGCGACTGACCGCGTTGTTTCCCAGTATCTTGCCGCCATGGTGGAGAAGGACTCGGCATATTTGGAACACGCCAGTGTCGAAAGCCCCCCGGAAGAGGCCATCACGGCGCCGCAGGTGGTCACCACAATCCCCAACGTGGACCATCGATATGGCGATGGCCGGGCTGAGGTGCTGGGCATCGCCGTCCTCGATGAGTTTGGCTCGCCCGTGTCCCTTCTTGCACCCGACTCGGAAATCGTGGTCCGGATCTCGGTGAAGGCCAAGCAGCTTGTGGATACGCCGAATGTTGGCTTCATGCTTCGCAATCATCTCGGCGTCGATTTTGCGGGTACCAATACAATCCGCGAAGGTCTCAAAATCCCGCCCATGAAGCCAGGCGACATTTATACTGCCGACTTCCACTTCGTACTACCGCACTTCTACCCAGGCACATTTTCGTTTTCGCCCGCCATCGCCGACGGCACGCTACTCGCCTACAGGATGTGCGACTGGATCGACAACGCCATTACCCTCCAGATGGGACATGGCGACGGCCAGGTCTACGGTCACATTCACCTGCCGTGCCGGGTCGAGATCAACGCTTGTATCGGATCGTCACAGCCGGCTCCGGAGGCCCGCCTTGCTTGAGTTCACCGGCGAGCGGCTGATTCCCGGCCAGGTTGACCCGGACCTCTGGAATGAGCACTATGCGCGCTATCTGTTCGCCTCGCGCCTGGCCAACAGGAAACGTGTCCTCGACATCGCCTGCGGCGCCGGCTACGGGGCGGACTGCATGGCGCGGACCGCATCGTCGGTTACCGCGATTGACCTCTCGCCAGCGGCAGTGGCGGCAGCACGCGCGGCGTACCAGGCGGAAAACATTACGTTCCTGGCCGCCGACGCCCGTCAATTGCCGTTCGCGGAAGCCTCATTCGACCTCATCGTCGCCTTTGAAGTCATCGAACACCTCGACGACCCCCACGAGCTACTTGCCGAAGCGCGCCGCCTGCTCGCACCGGGCGGGCAGTTGGTCGTCTCGACGCCCAACAAGCTCTATTACGCCGAGACGCGGAAACTCTCCGGCCCGAATCCCTACCACGTCAGGGAACTCGAATTCGAGGAGTTCCGCGACGCGCTGTCGGACGTCTTCCCCTCGATTACGCTCTTTGTTCAAAACCACGCCGATTGCCTGGTCATCCGGCCGGCGCTCGCGCCCCTTTCGCAGGGGGAGCTTCGCCTTGAACCGGCTGTTGCAGAGCCCGAGAAGAGCCACTTTTTGCTCGCCGTCTGCGCGTTGACGGCTCAGACCGGCACACCTACTTTTGTCTACCTCCCCGCCACGGCCAACGTCCTGCGCGAGCGTGAACATCACATAAATAAGCTCGAAGCTGAACTCGAACAGAAGACCGGCTGGCTCGATGAACTCAAGACCAGCCACTCCCGGCTGGTCGATCAATACCGCGCGCAGTCTGAAGACATGAAAGGCGTCCAGGCGTGGGGCGCTGAGTTGGACCTGCGCGTAAAGGCCGCCGCGATCCAAATCCAGGAACAACTCGACCGCCACGAGGCGGAAGTTCGCAAAATGGTTGCCGGGTATGAGGGCAAGATCGCGGAACTCGAAGCCGAGAACGCCGCTACAGCCCAGACCGCGTCAGCCAACATCGAGCGCCTCGAAGCCGCACTCGCCGCCGCCAGCGCGGAGTTGGCCCGCTGCGTCAATATCCTGCACGAGTGCGAAAAGACCGTGGAGGAACGAACTCTCTGGGCGCAAAACCTGCAGGCCCACGTGGATCGCCTGGAAGCAATCGTCTCGGCTTTCCAGGGTTCGCGCTGGATCCGGTTCGGCCGCAAGATCGGAGTCGGGCCCGACATCTCGCGGTACTGATTTATGGCCCTCCTCCTCCGCGTCCTCCGGAATCTCCCCCTTGTCATCCTCTCGCCATTCCTATGGACGGCCGCGGCCATTCTCCTCACCCTCACTGACATTGCCTTCCGGCTATTCGGCCGCGTGCGCCCGCCCGTCAACCGCAGACCTGATAATTCGGCCGCCAGCGTCGTCATTCCCAACTGGAACGGCCGCGACCTACTCGAAAGGTACCTACCGCCGCTCATCGAAGCAATGGCCGGCAACCCGCGAAACGAGATCATCGTCGTCGACAATGGCTCGGCCGATGACAGCGCGGAGTATGTCCGAACCACCTTTCCCTCGGTCAGGCTGCACGCCCTGCCGGTCAACCTCGGTTTCGGCGGCGGCTCAAACGCCGGGTTCGAGGTAGCCAGGAACGACATCGTCATCCTGCTCAACAGCGACATGAGGGTCGACAGGAACTTCCTTCAACCCCTGCTCGACGCATTCACGGATGAGACGGTATTCGCGGTCTCGTCGCAGATCTTCTTCACCGACCCGGCGAAGAAGCGCGAGGAAACGGGACTGACCCAGGGTTGGTGGTCCAACGGATTGCTGCGCGTCCGCCACGTTGAAGACGATGCCGTCAATGAACCGTTCCCCTGCTTCTACCCCGGAGGCGGCTCTTCGGCTATCGACCGCCTCAAATTCATGGAGTTGGGCGGCTTCGACCACCTCCTGCGGCCGTTCTATCTGGAAGACACCGATCTCGGCTACATGGCTTGGAAGCGCGGCTGGAAGGTCTACTACCAGCCTGCCAGCAAGGTGTGGCACGAGCACCGCGGGACCATTGGTAAGAAGTTCTCCGCCGCATATGTAGAGGGCGTCCTCAACAAGAACCTGATCCTGTTCTGCTGGAAGAACATCCACTCCTGGCCCGCGATCCTCAGCCATCTGCTCAATTCGTGGTTAGGCGCTATGCTGAGCGTCCTCGCCGGCCAGTCATTGGAACGCGCGACACTGGGCGGTCAATGGCGTGCGCTACTCCAGGCAGGCGGCGCCATGAGGTCCCGCTGGACTGCCCGATCCCTGGCCGTGATCGGCGACGATGAGGCTTTCCGCCGCTCCCTTGGCGGCTACCACCGGGACCGCTTCCACCAGATCGAGCAGAATCCTGACAAGCTGAACGTCCTGTTCGTCTCGCCCTATCCCATCTGCCCGCCATCGCACGGCGGGGCCGTCTTCATGAACCAGACGGTTCGCCAACTCGGGACTTTGACAAACCTGCACCTCGTGGTCCTGGTCGACTCGCCCCATGAGACCGCCGCCCACGCCGAGTTGAGCGGCGTCACCCGGACGATGGAATTCCTGGTTCGGATCGAGGGCCTCCCGGCGCAGTGGGCCTCAATTGAACCCTTCGCCGTGCGCGAGTTCTCAAGCAAGGACCTCGAGTGGCTGATCCACCGCCAGATCTACCTGCAGCGCATCCATATCGTCCAACTCGAGTACACGAACATGGGCCAATATGCCGGCCCCTACCAGCGGCTCGCCTGGTTCCTCTTCGAGCACGATGTCTATTTCCAGTCCATCGGCCGCTCCCTCGGATCCATGAGGGCCTTCGCAAGAATCAAACCGGCGTTTGAATACCTGCGTGCACTGCGCTACGAGCTGAAGTTGCTGCCCACCCTGGACCGGATCCAGACATGCACGGCCGAAAACCGGGACTACCTGCTCTCGTTCCTGCCGCAGCTCAAGGACCGCATCGACGCCAATCTCCGCGCCGGCATTGACGTCTTCTCGTATGAGTTCACTCCGGAGGGCCGCCACCCAAAGACTATGCTGTTCCTCGGCAGCTTCCGCCATGAGCCAAACCGCGTCGCGTTGAACTGGTTCCTGAAGCACATAATGCCCCAAGTGCTGGCGCGCACACCGGATGCCAGGCTGGTTGTCGTTGGTTCAGACCCGCCGCCCTCCCACACGTTGCCGGACTTTGGCGGCGCGATAGAAATGCTGGGCTTCGTCGATGACATCCGCCAGTGTCTTCGCGAGTACGCAGTCTTCGTCTGTCCCATCCGTAGCGGGTCGGGGATTCGAGTCAAGCTGCTCGAGGCTTTTGCGTCCGGCATCCCGGCCGTCTCGACTACCGTTGGCGCTGAGGGTCTAGGAAACAACGGCGAGACCATCTGCGCGATCGCGGACGACCCTTCAGCGTTCGCCGCCGCCATCGCCGAACTCTTCGAGAACCCCGAACTGGCGGCGGAAACGGCCGGTCGCGCTCGCGCTTATGTCGAGCGCGAGCGCGGTATGCAGCGCATCACGGCCGAGTTGGAGAAAAGTTACCGGGCCACGTTCAACGCGAAGGGCCTTTGATCGTTTCCTGAATCCTGTCCACGATGGTCTTGGCGGCCTTGTCAAGATCGTCGGCCGCTCCGGACCTTGGCCTGACGTAAGCCGACCACAGGACGGTGTTCGTTTTCCGGTCCACCAGGAAGATCGTCCCCTTACCGCGTCCGAAGGAGTTGAACCGCTCCGGGGCAGCCGACTTGACATCCATGACCGTACCGGCGCCGCCGTCCTTCTTGGCGTCTTTGCTCTTTTCATCCTCCGGTTCAGGCTTCGGAGGCTCCGGCGAAGGATAGAGTTCCAGCATCCGCTTCTCGAAACCCTTGCCGAGGGTGTCGGTGAACACGGCGTCGGCGAGTTGCGGATCCGTGACCACGGTCAGGAGTCCCCGCTTGACCAGGTGGCTGGCGACGAAGTGCTCCAGCCCGCTCGGCAGCGGAAGGAAATACACGTTTCTCATCCCGAGCGGCGGAGGAGCCTGAGCGGGTTTGTCGGCCTGGGACTGCCCCATGGCAAGGCTCATTGCAAGGAAAAACAGGATAGCTCTCACACCGCCATCATAACGCGCCGCTACAATGGGAACTTCGGCGCGCGGTTCACGCCGCCGTATCGAGCAGTGCCGTGTACAGAGAGCAGAAGATCACTGTCGTCATCCCCTGTCTGAACGAGGAACAGGGAATTGAACTGGTTCTCAAGCGGATGCCGGAGTTCGTCGACGAGGTCATCGTGGTCGATAACGGATCCACCGACCGTACCTCCGATGTCGCCGGCGCCCTCGGCGCGACTGTCATCCGCGAGGGCGTCCGCGGCTACGGCCGCAGCTACAAAAAAGGCTTCAGCATCGCCCGCGGCGATGTCATCGTCACCCTGGACGGCGACCACAGCTACCCGCCGGACGCTATCAGCTATCTGCTTGAAGCTTTCTTCCACCTCGAAGCCGACTTCCTGAACGCCTCGCGCTTCCCGGTCCGCGACCGTAACGCCATGAGCTTCAAACACAAGTTCGGCAATCTGGTTCTGTCGCTGGCCATGTCGCTGCTGTTTTTCCGCTGGGTGTCGGATTCGCAGAGCGGCATGTGGGTCTTCCGGCGGTCGATCCTCGATGGGATGATCCTCGAATCCGACGGCATGGCCTTCAGCGAGGAGATCAAGATCGAAGCGCTGCTCCACCCCGGCGTGCGGTTCGAGGAGATTTCGATCATGTACTCGTCGCGGCTGGGAGAGATCAAACTCAACCCCTGGCGCGACGGCTTCCAGAACCTCTTCTTCCTATTGAAAAAACGGTTTGCCCGAAAGCATCGTTAGTGGTAATCTACGAAGTGCCTGCCTGTGTTTCCCGCCTGTTGTTCCCCTGTGGGGGTAACATCTTCCCCTTGGCAAGACCTGATGCTTGATGTTTCGGTGGTCATTCCGAACTTCAACCGCGCCGACTTGTTGGAACGGGCCCTAAAGAGCGTCGCCGCTCAGAGCGATGCGCCCGCCGAGGTCGTCGTGGTTGATAACGGGTCCACCGATGGGTCAGTGGAATGCGCTGAACGGTTCGGCGCCCGGGTTATCCGTTTCCAAACGAACCTGGGTTTCAGCCGCGCGGTGAATGAAGCTTCGGAAGGATGCGCGACAAAGTACATCATGGTGCTCAACAACGACGCCGTTCTGGCGCCGGAGTGCCTTGCGCGCCTATTCGAAGCGGCCGGGCGGAGTGCGGCCGGCATGGCGGCGCCGATGGTGATGAGCGAGTCCGGCCATGGCAAACTGGACGCCGCCTGGGATCTGCTGTCGTTGAGCGGCTGCGCGTTGCGCGCCGGACATGGGTCGAGGCTCGCGCCGCCCTTCTTGACGCCCCGCCCGATCCGATTCGCCCCGTTCACGGCAGTGCTGATCCGAACGTCGCTGTTTCGCTCACTTGGCGGACTGAACGAAGAACTCGGCACTTACATGGAAGATGTCGAGTTCGGCCTGCGCTGCAGCCTGACGGGCGAGACAGGCATTTACGAACCGTCGGCGCGGGCGACGCATCGCGGCAGCGCGACGGACGGCGTCTGGAGCGAGAGGATGGTCCGGCAAATCTCCCGCAACCAACTGCTCCTTGTCGCCTTGCACTGGCCCCGGCCCTTGACCTTCCGCCTGGCTTGGACGGTCTTCATCGGACAGGCTTTGTGGGGCGTCTGCGCCCTGCGGCATGGGACGTTTCTGGCCTGGCTGCGCGGCAAGCGCGAGGCTCTGGCGCTTTATCGGGAATACCGTTCGCGTCCGCGCCTGGACTCCGAAGGCACGCTGCTCGCGATCCTGAACGAGTCGGAGACCGAACTCCGGCGTTTGGCCAGGGGAGTCTACTGGCGCGTCTACCGGCTGCTTACTCCATTCGGAGGGGCCTGACATGACCCTCGGCGCCGTCATCGTCACCTGGAACTCCGGAGCCCACATCGGGGCCTGCCTCGACGCCCTGCGCCGGCACGAACCTTCAATCGCCATCGCCGTTGTAGACAATGCCTCTTCCGACAACACGCTGTCCGAGGCGACGGCGAGGACCGGGATTCTGCTCGCCTCGAACCGCGAGAACCGGGGCTTCGCCGCCGCCGTCAACCAGGGTATCGAGATGCTCCCGCAGTGCGGCCTCGTCCTGGTTCTGAACCCGGACGCCGTTGTCCAAACGAACCTCAGCGCTCTCGCAGGCGAGTTCGCCGACCCAAAGACCGGCGCCTGCGGCGGCAGGCTCCTTGACCCTTCCGGCGCGCCACAAACAGGATTCGAGCTGCGCCGGTTCCCAACGGCGGCGGCGCTGGTGTTTGAATCCCTGGGCTTGAACCGTCTGTGGCCCTCGAATCCAGTCAACCGGCGGTACCGCTGCCTGGACGTTGATTCAAGCGTCCCCTGCTCAGCCGAGCAGCCCGCGGGAGCGTTCCTGATGCTGCGGCGCGAGGCTTGGTCGCAGGTGGGCGGTTTCGACGGAGGTTTCTATCCGGTTTGGTTTGAGGATGTTGATTTTCTGAAGCGGCTTGATTCGGACGGTTGGGCGATCCGCTTTACGCCGGATGCCGCGGCCGTCCACGCGGGTGGTCATTCGGTCGGCCGGCTCGAACCTTCCGACCGCAATCTCGCCTGGTATGATAGTCTCCTAAGATATGCGGTTCGGCATTGCTCGTATGCCGGAAAGGCCGCGGTTTGTTGGGCCGTGTTTGCCGCCGCGCCGCCAAGAGCCGCCATGGAAGCGGTTCGCGGAAGCTCCTTCCGTCCCTTTCTTGTTTGTGTTAGAGTGATGCGACTTTCGTTGGCCGCATGTGTGTCCAGCCGGCTCGCCGGCCTGAGAGGGATGGTGTTGAGGCCGGTTCCGCCGACTGGTGTCCATGAATATGCGAAGCTGGTGAATTCCGGGGATAGGTCGCCTCACTGATGGCAACTCAAGAGTTCGTCTCGGTCACTATCGTGACCTATAACAGCGGCAGGTACATCAAACGCTGCCTGCACTCGGTTCTTGCACAAAAAGGGCCGGCCATTGAAGTCATTGTCATCGACAACAACTCGACCGATGGCACCCGCGACATTCTGGAGCAGTTTGACGACCGCATACGGATCATCTACAACGACCACAATGCCGGCTTCGCCGCCGCGCAGAATCAGGCCATCCGCCTCTCGCGGGGCAGTTGGGTGCTGACACTGAACCCCGACGTCCTGTTGATGCCCTACTTCATCCAGGCCCTTCTCGAGGCCGGCCGCCTGGACAACCGCATTGGGACGGTTTGCGGCAAATTATTGGTGATGAGCCCGGACTTCGATATTGAAGCCCGCCCGCGTGTGGATTCGACTGGCATATTTTTCACTCCCAACCTACGCCACCTTGACCGCGGCTCACGCCAGATTGACAACGGCCACTACCTCAAACGCGAGTATGTCTTCGGGGCGACAGCCGCCGCGGCGCTATACCGGCGTTCGATGATTGACGACATCTCGGTGGACGGCGAGTTCTTCGACAGCGATTTCTTCGTCTACCGCGAGGACGCCGACGTGGCCTGGCGCGCCCAATTGATGGGCTGGCGCTGCCTGTATACGCCGTACGCCCGCGGCCACCACGTGCGCGCCGTGCTGCCCGGAAACCGCCGCGCCCTGCCGCGCGAGATCAACATGCACTCGGTGAAGAACCGCTTCCTGATGCGCATGAAGAACATGACCGGCGACCTTTACCGCCGTCACTGGTTCTCCATCGGAGCGCGCGACTTGGTCGTCCTCGGTTGCTGCGTGCTCTACGAGCATTACTCTCTTAGGGCCTTCTGGCAAATCCTCGCTTCCTGGTCCGGCGTCTGGCGCAAGCGCAAGGCCATCATGGCCCGCAAGCGCGTCTCCGACGAATACATGGCAGGTTGGTTCCGTTACGAGCCCGTCAGCCGTCCCGCGCCCAAACGCAAGGAAGCCGCCGTCCTCGACACCCAGACCACAACCCAGACCGCTGAAAGCTGATCACGCGCCCGCCGCTGCCGTTGCCGGGCCTAGCCGGACCCGTCACACTGAGAGTTCACCTGTCATGAGAATCGCCCTGCTTGGCACACGCGGCATCCCGGCTCGCTATGGCGGCTTCGAGACCTTCGCCGAGGAGCTGTCGGTTCGTTTGGTCGAGGGCGGCCACGAGGTGACTGTCTATTGCCGCGACCGGCACGGCGAAGAAACCTACCGCGGCGTACGGCTCGTCTACCTTCCGCCTGTGCGCCACAAATACGCCGAAACGATCGCTCACACGTTCAGCTCGACCATCCATCTCCTGCGCCACCGGTCTGATTTCGACGTTGCCCTCTACTGCAACGGCGCCAACGCCATCTTCACCGCCATGCCGCGCATGGCCGGCATCCCAACGGCCATCAACGTTGATGGCCTGGAACGGAAGCGAAAGAAGTGGAACACGGCCGCGCGCTGCTGGTACCTGATGTCGGAAGCGCTCACGACGTTTTGCCCGTCCGCGATCGTGACCGATGCCGAAAACATCCGCGCTTACTACCGTTCGCGCTACGGAGCCGAATCCACGTTCATCCCCTATGGCGCGCCCATGGGCGGCGTTGATCCAGGCGAGACGCTGGAGACGCTTGGGCTCGAACGCCGCGCCTATTTCCTTTACGTCACACGCTTCGAGCCGGAGAATAATCCGCTGATGGTCCGCCGGGCCTTCGAGCAGGTGGACACATCGTTGAAGCTGGCCCTTGTCGGCGACGCCCCATATGCCGCCTCCTATATCACCCAGGTGCGCGACACAAAGGACCCGCGTGTCGTGCTGCCGGGGGCGATCTACGGCCGCGGCTACCACGAACTTCAGGCCAATTCGTTTGCCTACATCCACGCCACTGAAGTCGGCGGCACGCACCCGGCGCTCATCGAGGCGATGGGCCGCGGCGCGCTGGTCCTCTATCTCCGAACGGCTGAAAACGAAGAGGTGGCCGGAAGCGCCGGATTGTCCTTCCACGGGGAAGCTGAGCTAACCGCGCTCATCCGCCGCATCATCGTCATGCCGGAGAGCGAGCGCGACGTCCTCCGCCAGGCCGCGATCGAACACGTCAGGACCCGCTATAGTTGGGACGCCGTCACAACCGCCTACGAGTCTCTGCTGGCCCGTCTGGTTGCCGCTGCGCACTAGCAACGGCCGCCACGTCACAATAGAAACATGGTCCCGATCACCTATCGATGCTGGGTGGAGGTTTCGCGCCGCCAGCTCGCGGAGAACTTCCACGCCATCCGGACCGCCGTCGGCCCTGGCGTCGAGGTGATGCCCGTCGTCAAGGCGGACGCTTACCGCCACGGCGCTGTCGAAGTCGCGCGCGTCCTGGCGCATGAAGGCGCGCGGTGGCTGGCCGTATCCAATGTCGAGGAAGGGGTCACGCTGCGTCAGGGCGGCGTCACGACGCAGATCCTGGTAATGGGCGATTTCCTGCCATTCGAGCGGCCCGTCCTGATCGACTTCGACCTGACACCGGCAATCCATTCGCTTCTCCAGCTTGCCGACTACGATCGCATGGCTTCGGCCGTTGGGCGCGTCCTGCCCTACCACTTGAAGATCGACACCGGCATGGGCCGTCTCGGCCTGCTGCCGGATGCGGCGCGGATTGTCGAGACCGTTCTCGCCTGCACACACGCGCGGCTGGACGGTCTGATGACCCACTTCGCCTCAGCCGCGAACTACCAATCCGGCCAGACTCCGGAACAGATCGCCGAGTATCAACGGGTCTTGTCGGCTCTCACCGCGGCCGGCATTTCGCCGCGTTGTTGCCATCTCTCTTCGACGATCCCCGTCGCCTATGGGCGGCGCGAGGCCTGGGGCAACATGGTGCGGCCAGGGCACGCCATTTACGGCTACATCAGCCCGGCACGCGGCAACGCCCCGGCGCCCGTCCTTGAAGTTCGTCCCGCGCTGAACTGGAAGGCGCGCATTCTCGAGATCAAGGACCTGCCTGAAGGGGCGCTGGTTGGCTACGGCGGCATGTTCCGCTGCGAGCGGCCCTCCCGCATCGCCGTGCTGGCCGTGGGTTACGCCGACGGCATGAACCACCGGCTTTCGGCCAAGGGCAAGGTGATCGCCGGCGGCAAACTGGCGCCGATCGCGGGGGCGATTTCGATGGACCTCACGTCGATCGATGTCACCGATTGCCCGCCGCTCGCGCCAGGCGACGCGGTCACGTTGCTGGGCCGCGAGGGCAATGTGTCGCTCGACGCCCAGCAGATCGCCCGCACGGCCGGCACGATCAGCTACGGCGTGTTGTGCGGCATCGGGCAGCGCGTCAAACGCGTCTATCTCTGAACACTACCCGGTCTTTAGGCGATTCTCACGGCAGCACGGATCTCAACTCGCGCAACCAGCTTTCGTCCTACCCTCTCGATCACGACCTTAACGCTGTCGCTGGACAGTGTAAGTGGTTCTTCAAAGGTGAACTGCCTCTGCTCCGGCTGACGAACCGACCCCACCGCCAACTCACCTACACCACTCGTCAATTCGCTGCCTAATAGATCGAGCTTCCATGTGGAGCGCATTTTCTCGAACACCTCAAGGCCTGGAAACGACTTGCCACTCTTGTACGAATGTAGCCGCTGACGGCTGATGCCCAAACTGACGGCGGCTGCAGTGTAGGTCATCTCTTTCCCTACAACGTAGGCCTCAATCCGCTTGCCGATCTGCTTCCTCACGGATTCACCGAAGTGTAGCTTGTCTTTGTCCACGACGCCTGTCAATTTAGCATTGACAAAGCAGTTTTGTCAATTTAAACTTTACACAGAGATGTGTATGCTAGAGCCAGCCTGAGGCGCTTCTGACCGCCTCCGACGAGATCGAAGAATCTATGCAAAATTTCTGCAGCCTGCCAACCAACGTGAGGTATCGCTGCCGGATCCGCAGTTCAGGAAGGCCTCAGGCCCCACCCCTGGCCCTACACCAGCAAAGCGCAGTTCAACCGTCACGCTGCCGCGAGCCCCTAACTGCGGCGCGGTAGTCGTGGCGAGAGAAGGAGGCCGTCACCCTATGCCAGTTGATTTCCAAAGCCGAACGAAGTACTTGACACTTGCTCTATTCGCCCAGAATGTCCAAGACGAGTTGGAAAGGTGTTTCCACGATGACCCGAGTTGGAGGCAGTCCGCCGTCCTACTGAGTGCAGCATCATCACTCAAAGCCCTTCTCAATAAAGACTCCCACACTCCTACAGCACTCGCTCATGTGTTTGATAACTACGATCAACTACGAACGCTGCAGGAGGGCTGGACTGAGGAGGACAAGCAGACAGCTTTGAACTCGCTGGAAGTTCTATTGTCCGTCGATGCCAACAGGTTAACTACTCGAAAGGAAGCCGAGGTTCTGATGCATCTCTTTGAGAAGCTGGAACTTCGGGCTCTCTGGAATTTCGATCAAGGTGAAAATGTAGTTCCGGAAGGCATCCGCCATCTATGTCAGCCGGTTTGAGCGATCTCGATCATTTCGCTTCACTCCTGCAGTCTTTTGCCGACCACCTCAGCATCTATTGTCGCCGTTGCAAGTCGGACAATCACTTTCTCGGCGGCACCCCAGATCTCTTCGAATATGTGATTAGACTCGGCGAAGGAACCTCTCTCTACTTGGACCGCACTCTCACTGAAAACCAAGGACAACACAAAGCCACAACCCGAATTCGTGGGTCGCGCAAGGCCGAGAGAGTGCTACGCCGTGTAAGCACTGTCAATCGTTACTGGTCGCTTCTGCATTCTCAACTCAAAAGAGCTGCCGATGCCCATACGCTCGCGGTTCCGGTGCCCCTTGTAAACATGGCGAGCGACTACCTTAGTCGTATTCATGGCCTTGAGAAAGTCAAACTGGTAATTCTTCAAACTCCCCACTTCATGTACTACCAGCAACCTCAGGCTGACATTCGAGAAGCGGCAACCGAACTCGCGACAATTATACCTCAGGCCAAATTCGATATACTGTTTGGCCTTATCGAGTTACCCTACTCCCAGGCCCCATCTCTTTTCACAAACACTGTTCTCTTTCATGAACTCGGACACGTCGTGTTTGACATCGTTTGCAAGCAGTCTGTGCCTGGCAGCTTAGTCTCTACGTTGAAAGGGCGGCTTAGCACACTCATCCCAGTGAGCACTGACACTCTCACGCAGTCCTACGCACACAAGGCCCTCCTGACGTGGGCAGAAGAGATGTTCTCTGATTTGTTCGCCCTTCACCTCATCGGACCTGCGTTCTCATTCGGTCTCTTGGATCTCTATGCACTCCTTGGGTACGCCCACGATAGCCCCGCAATGACAGAGTTTGTTCCATCACATCCCGCGCCTGCCTATAGGTTCAAGACACACTTCGACACACTTAAAAGACTGGGATGGCCGTTAGACTCGCAGGCGCTAGCGAATTCGCACTCACGTTTTATGAAAGAGCTTGCCGGAATAAAGAACTCAGAATACAAGTACCGACAAGATAACACTGTCTACCGGCTTGCTCCATTTGACAGATTTTTTGACCTTGTTCCTGTCATACAGGCAGAGGTGGAAAAAATTACCGAGAAGGTCACTTCCAGAGGCGATAGATTTACGTCCGACTACAAAGACATCGCACTTGCGCTTGAGAACGGTATCGTTCCGTCCGTAACCTGGCGTTCCAGGAAGCCCGAGTTAATGGACCGAGTGATTGTTATAAATGCGGCATATCATTTTCTTCTCACTGGCTTAAATCAACTTGTAGAAACGGTTCGCTCTAAGCCGGAACTTGACACTCGACCGAAGCGACTGTCGTTCTGGCGGACGCGACTTGAAAGTTGGACACTGAAAGCACTTGATGATTATTCTCTGCTTGCAAGATCTAACACAACCGGCGAGGGCAAGTAAATGTCCGTCATTTCGAGCAGCGACATTAGACGGCGTCTTGATCTCCCCATTGACAACGATCAGAGCCTCGTTATTACTCCCTTGCCTGACCTGGACGATGTATTGGATGAGGACTCAATCGACCTGAGATTAGGTTGCCATTTTCTGCTGCCGAAGTCGACACAGGAACCTTTCTACTGTCATGATTCCATGTCGAGTGTCTCGCTGCACCGAGAGTTGCATGTGCCATTAGGCCGGTTCATTGTGGTCCCTGCTCACCAGACAGTGCTTGGCACAACTCTCGAGTACATCAAACTTCCCAACGATCTTTCAGGCATGATCCTCACGAAGTCTTCCGTTGCACGAACTTTCATCGTTG
>CAZLDN010000057.1:0-30167 GCA_964558355.1 uncultured Candidatus Solibacter sp. | reverse complement strand
GCCGAATGCGTCCGCCGCATCGACTCCCGCGAGAACTTCCTCTACCAGAGACGCTTCGTCCGCTCGCTCTGCCGCCGCTACCGCCGCCGCAATCTCGCTCAGCCCGATCTGTTCCCTCTCAACGGCTTAGACGGAATCCGCACCATTTACGATTTCGACGACCAGTTCACCGCGCCGCACTTCGGCTTTGGCACGGCGGCGAACTATTACCGCACCCAGTCCGCCCTCAACTTCGTCGCCGGCATCCGCACTCCAACCCTTGTGGTTCAAGCCCAGAACGACCCCATGATTCCGTTTCCACTCTTCTCCGACCCGCGCCTCGCCGGAAACCCCGCCATCCGCCTCCTGGCCGTCCCCCATGGCGGCCATCTCGGCTTCATCAGCCGCCACCGACCCCGATTCTGGCTCGATCCCGTGATTATTCACTGGATTACGGAACAACTGCCCCCAGGCTCCCGTCTAGAGAATTGATGAACTTCAGCGCCTCTTTTGCCGAGGCCTTCTGGATCGCTCTCGCCTCCCTGCGGGCCTCGAAGCTCCGCAGTTTCCTGACGTTGCTCGGCATCATCCTCTCCACCGCCACCCTCATCGCCGTGATGAGCGTCATCCACGGCATGAACCGCTATGTCGCCGAAAAGATCGCCGATCTCGGCGCCGGCGGCTTCGTTGTCGTCCGGATGGCCTTCTTCGGCGACTTCGACCCCAAGAAATTCCTCGAAATGCTCCGCAAGAACCCGCAACTCAAAGTCGATGAGTTCGAGTTCATCAAGTCCCAGGCTCGGCTCGTCAGCGATATGGGGATGCGCAGTTCCAGGACCGCCGACCTGACCGCCGGCGGCATCCGCGAGGACGAAGTCCAGATCACCGGCGGCTCGACCAATCTCAATGTGCTGTCCAACATCCAGACCGAGTCCGGCCGCTATTTCTCCGAGCCCGAGAACTTCAACCGCCGCACCGTCGCCTTCATCGGCTCCGACATCAAGGACCGCTTTTTTGCGAACGTCGATCCCTTGGGCAAGACACTCAACATCGCCGGCCGCCCCTACACCGTCATCGGCGTCGCCAAGCGCATGGGCAGCGTGTTCGGCCAGTCGCAGGACAACTTCGTCCACATCCCCATCAATACGTTCTTCAAGCAATACACCGCCCGCTCGGGTCTCAGCTTTGCCGTCCAGGCCCTCGATCAGGAACATATCCAGCAGGCCATGGACGAGGTCCGCGTCCTGATGCGCTCTTACCGCCACCTGCCCCCGGGCCGCGAGGATAACTTCACCATCTTCGCCTCCGACTCGATCATGAGCCTGTGGGAGCGCCTGACGAGCGCCATCGCGGCAACGGCGATCGCCGTGGTCAGCGTCTTCATGGTGGTCGGCGGGGTCGTCATTATGAACATCATGTTGGCGGTGGTGACCGAACGAACCGTCGAGATCGGCGTCCGCAAGTCGCTCGGTGCACGTCGTATCGACATCCTTCAGCAGTTCCTGATCGAGTCGGCGGTCTTGTCCAGTTTCGGAGGACTGGCTGGAGTGGCGATTGCCTGGGTGACGGCCTTCATCGTCCGCCAGACCACTCCCGTGCCCATGTCCCTGCCTCCAGTCGCCATCTTCCTCGGCGTCGGACTCTCCACCGTCGTCGGCCTGTTCTTCGGGATCTATCCCGCCCACCAGGCCTCGAAACTTGACCCCATTGAAGCGTTGAGGGCTGAGCGTTGAGGGAGAAACGATGAGCCGCCGCAAGAAGAACTGGCTGCTGATCGCCGCCGGCATCGGACTCGCCCTGGACGCCATCCGCGGCCACAAGATGCGCAGTTTCCTTACGGTGCTTGGCGTCATCATCGGAACCGGTACCATTATTGGCGTCGGCTCGATTCTCACCGGCTTCGACGGAGCCGTCACCAGCGCCATCAACAGCTTCGGCGCCGATTCAATCATCGTCTTCAAGTGGCAGGCTGGCATCAGCTTCGGCCGCCGCCCGGCGGAGGAACGCCGCCGCAAGCCGCTCACCTACGAAAACGCCGTCGCCATCCGCGAACGCTGCCCCTCGGTCGAGGTCGTCAGCCCTTACCTGTTCCCCTCCCAGGGCTTCCACCGCGCCCGCTACAAGGGCAACGAGTCGCTCCAGCTTGATTTCGGCGGAACCGATCCCTCTTACGCCGCCGGGGGCCAGGCCGAAATGATGCAAGGCCGCTTCTTCACCGAGTTTGAAAACCTCCACAAGTCGCCCGTCGTCGTCATCGGCGAGGACATCCACAAAAGCCTGTTCGCTGGAACGGATTCGGTCGGCAAGGAACTCGACGTGGACGGCCACTCTTTCCAAATTGTCGGCGTCATGCGCCGCCCGGCAAACTCCTTCCCAGGGCAGCAGGACAGCCGGGTCATCCTGCCCTATTGGACGATGCGCAAGTTCCAGCCCGGCGCGCGCGAACACATGCTGGTCGTCGTCGCTCAACCGGGAAAACTGCCCGCCGCCATGGACGAGGTGCGCGGTGTGTTGCGCCAGGAGCGCCGCCTCAAATTCAACGATCCCGACAACTTCGGTCTATCGACGGCCGAGCAGATGATCGAGGACTTCCGCCAGGTCACCTCCGTCACCGCCCTGGTGATGGTCGTGCTCAGTTCCATCGGCCTGCTGGTGGGCGGTATCGGCGTGATGAACATCATGCTTGTCTCGGTGACCGAACGAACCAAGGAGATCGGCATCCGCAAGGCCATCGGCGCGCGCAAGGTGGACATCATCATCCAGTTTTTGACCGAGGCCGTCGTGCTCACCTTCGCCGGAGGCTTGCTGGGCATGCTGATGGGCTATACCATTTCGCTGATCTCGAAGGCCGTCTTCCCGTCGCTGCCTACGTCGGTTCCGCTCTGGGCCGCCGCCCTTGGCGTCATCGTCTCGGTTGGCGTCGGCGTCTTCTTCGGACTCTGGCCGGCCACCAAAGCGGCGCGCCTCGACCCCGTCGACGCCCTGCGCTACGAATAGAGACCGCCCGTCCCAGTGGGGCGGGCTTCAGCCTGCGAAGGGCTTCAGCCCGTCCTCCGGCCAGGGATCCAGGCATGTCTCCCCGGTCAAACCGCTACCGCAGCGTGGCTTTCAGCCACTCGACCATCTTGGGCTTATACGACTGCCACTCCGGGTTCTTCTCCCACGACCCGATGCCGTGCGGCGCGCCCTCGACCGTGAACACTTCGCAGCGGTTGCCCGCCGCCTTGAGCTTGTCGCACATCAGCGGCGACTGGTCATAGGGCACCGCCGCGTCCTTGGTTCCGTGGATGAACAGGAACGGCGGCAGCCCCTTCTTCACGTAAGTGGCGGGCGAGGCCTCTTTGAGCTTGGCGATCCCGGGCACGTCGAGTTTGTCGATGCCGAGGAACTGGCGCAAGTTCTTGCCCACTTCGCCGCGCCCGGTCTCGCGCTTCACCAGGTCGTGTGGGCCGTAGAAATCCACCACCGCCGCCACGCGCGTCTCTTTGGTTGGCCGCACGCCGACCATCGCCACCAGGTGGCCGCCAGCAGATTCGCCCATGAGCGCAATGCGCTTCGGGTCTACTTTGTACTCCTTCGCATGTTGCTTCACCCAGCGGACGGCCGCCTCGACGTCTTCCACCGCCGCCGGATATTTGTATTGCGGCGCCAGCCGGTAGTTGATCGTGAACCAGGCGAATCCGGCTTGGGTGAGCACCGGCAGCAGGGGCTTCTCGTAGCTGCGCTTTGATCCGTTCTCCCAGCCGCCTCCATGGACCACAATGACCGCCGCGAACGGGCCCTTGCCGACAGGAATCGAGGCATCGAGCGTCAACGGGACGCCGCCGGGGCGGGCGAATTCGATGTCGTTTTTCTCCTCGGCCGCGACGGCGGCGCAGAGCGTAGCCAAGAGAACCAGGAGGGTGCGCATGGGGCGGAGTCTACCACACGCTGGCCGGGACGAGATCCACGTCTTGACGGTCCTGCTCGCTGGCCTCGCTCACCCGCTCCCCTGAAAATAGTGTTCATTTTCATCCCTCGTTGTGGCCCTACATCCGGCCATGGCAAACTCCGTCGAAAATCACGCCTGGAAACCCGCTCTCTTCGTTCGCGGCCTACGCGCGTGGGGAGGGCGCAGGGTTAATAGAAGGTTCTCATTTTCATCAACTTAGGTGGCCCCAACGGGGCCATGCGGACTCTCCTGGCCGCCAGCATGATAGGATACAGGTCACGGAATCAGCCGGCGCAGCGCCCGGCGGCGATCCGGAATGAATCGCGTCATGCGCGTCTGGCGGTTACCCGGTAGGAATTGGCTGGAGGATTGATTATGTCCGATACAAGTCGTCGTGAATTTGTGACAAAGGCCGCCGTGCTTGGAGCGCCGGCGGTGCGCACGGCCTGGGGCCAGAGCAGCCCAAACAGCCAGATCCGGCTTGGCGTGGCCGGATTCCGGGGCCGCGGCCGCGACCATTACCAGACCTTCGCCAAGATCCCCGGCGTCAAAGTGGCGTTCCTCTGCGACATCGACGAACGGCTCTTCCCTGGCGCGGTGAAGGAAGTGGAAGCCATCGGCGGCAACCGTCCGGAGACGTTCACCGATATCCGCAAGATGCTCGAGCGCAAGGATCTCGACGCCATCTCCGTCGCCACGCCCGACCACTGGCACGCGCTCATGACCATCTGGGGCTGTCAGGCCGGCAAGGACGTCTACTGCGAGAAACCTGTCTGCCACAACATCAAAGAGGGCCGCAAGATGGTGGAGGCCGCGCGAAAGTACGGCCGCATGGTGCAGACCGGTCTGAACCGCCGCAGCGAGGTGCGCAACCAGGCGGGCGTTCAGTTTGTCCGCGAAGCCTCGTTCGGCAAGGCTTACCGGGCCAAGGCCGTCGTCTACCGCGGCCGGGTCAGCGTCGGCCGGGTCCAGGAATCGTCCATTCCTCAGGGCGTCAATTGGGACATGTTCCTGGGACCCGCGCCTTACCGCGCATTCAACCTGACCCGCTTCCACTATGGTTGGCACTACTACTGGGACACGGCGACGACCGAGGTGGGCAACAACGGCGTTCATGCCATCGACATCGTGCGCTGGGCGCTGAATAAGAACGTCCACCCGGTGAAGGTCCATTGCGCCGGCGGGCGCTTCGCCGACGACAACACCGATCAGGAGACGCCAAACCTCCAGAACGCGGTCTTTGAATACGCCGACGGTACGCTGGTCGATCTCGAGGTAACCACACTGCCCAGCCCGACATTCGGCGGCGTCCACATGGGCGAATTCTTCTACACGCCGAACGGTTACATCACATCCGCGAAGAACTGGTCCACGGTGGAGGCCGAGTTCACGCCCCAGACCACGCCCGATCCGCCATCCGGCGTTTCGCTTCGGGCGACGAACCTCAGCTTCCCGAAAATCGCATACAAGGCTGGCCCCGCCATTCCGGACATCAGCGCGCCGGAAGTGAGCCATTTCCAGAACTTCATCGATTGCATCCGTTCACGCAAGCGCGAGGACCTGCACTGCGAAGTGCTGGAAGGACACATGTCCACGGCGCTTTGCCACCTGGCAAACATCGCTTTCCGCACCGGGCGCAAGCTCATTTTCGATCCGGCCACGGAGACCTTCCCCGGCGACGCCGAAGCCAACGCCCTACTCGGCCGCACATACCGCGAACCCTACGTCCTGCCCGAGCAGGTGTAGCAGGAAGAGCCGCATCACAGCTTGATAGGGAGACGGGCCGACGCGCCCCTCAGGTTCCTGAGGTTGCCGGCTCACTATACTGGTCGTGATAACTCACATCCGGGAGCAACTCACATATGCGATTGAGCCTGAACATCCGGTTGGCGGGATCGCTGCTCGCCTTGAGCATCTGCGCCGCGCAGACGGCTGTCCCCAGCAGGAATGTGATCGTCTATAAGGAAGCCGGCCGCTACGGCGGCTGGCCCGCCAACCATGGCATCTGGTCGTGGGGCAACGAAATCCTGGTTGGCTTCGAAGCGGGTTACTTCCGCAAGACCGACACAGGCCACGCCATCGATTATTCCAAGCCTGCCGAGCATGTCCTGGCCCGCAGCCTCAATGGCGGGGAAACCTGGACCATCGAGAAACCCGAAGGTCTCAAGCCCCCGCCCGGATCCCGCCAGGCCGGCGTGCCCACTGAGGAAGGACGCCCCATCTCAGACTGTCCCGGTGGCATCGACTTCACAGCCAAGGGCTTCGCCCTCACCGCCCGCATGGCCGACATCCACGTCGGCCCGTCGCGTTTCTATTACTCCCTCGACAAGGGGAAGTCCTGGAACGGGCCATTCCGCATACCCGACTTCGGGCAGCCCGGGATCGCCGCCCGCACCGACTATTTGGTCAACGGCAAGCACGACCTGACGATGTTTCTCACCGCCGCCAAGTCGAATAAGCGCGAAGGCCGCGTCATCGCTGTCCGCACACGCGATGGCGGCAAGACCTGGACGCTCGAAGGCTATGCCGGCCCCGAGCCCGAGGGCAACGACTTCGCCATCATGCCCTCATCGGTCCGCCTGTCCAAGACGACGATCCTCACCGCCGTGCGCCACCGGCCCTATATCGACATGTACCGCACGACCGACGACGGCAAGACCTGGACGTTCGTCAACAAGCCCGCGCCGGACACAGGCCGCGGCAATCCCCCGTCGATGATCAAGTTGAAGGACGGCCGCCTGGCCATGACCTATGGCTACCGCGCCGAACCGTATGGTATTCGGGCCCGATTGAGCGGCGACAGCGGCGCGACGTGGGGCGACGAGATCATATTGCGTAAGGATGCCGGAAACTGGGATCTCGGCTATCCCCGCACCGTCCAGCGCCCGGACGGCAAGATCGTCACCATTTATTACTACAACGACTCGAAGGACGAAGAACGCTACATCGGAGCGACCATCTGGGATCCGGGCAAGGGCTCCGGCACGGCACGCTGAACCGGGAGCAGTGTTCCTGAAAAGTCGGAACGTGAGCGCGCCTGGCGACCGGCGTCCCGGTGCGTCGCTTCGTTGAAAGTCGCGCTCGGAACCCGCTCCCCTGAAAATAGTGTTCATTCTCATCCCTCGTTGTGGCCCTGCAACCGGCCATGGCGAACTCAGTCGAAAGTCGCGCCTGGAATCCCGCTCTCTGCGTTCGCGGCCTCTTGTCGTAGTGTGAGTTTCATTCGCATTCGTTGGCTGACGGCGCTTGGGGACTCTGTATCCCACACCGCCCTACAAAACCGCCCGCAGCCTTCGCCTATTCCTTAATTTGTATTATCCGGTACAGATATCTCTTGACAATCTGCTAACTGCACCCTAATATCTGGTTTACGTGAAGCCGGGCCTGGAGGATGCCCAACGTACCGGCTTCGTGCTCAATCAGAGCGTTGGTGATGGAAGTTTCTCTCGAAGGACCCGGCCGCGCCGGAAGACTGTGGCGGCCTCAATGCGGCAAAGGAGCAAAAAGTGTCTAGTGGCCTGAAGAACGGCGCTCACCTGGTGCTGCTGGTTGCCGCCTGCCTGGTTGGGGTGGCGATCTTCCTTGTCGTGAGGCAGCATGTCGTGCCGGAGGGCTTCGGCCGGTATGGGCACTATCGCGCACCCGCGCTCGACGACAACAGGCTGAAGCCCGTCTCATTCGCAGGGCGGCCGGTCTGCGCCGGCTGCCACTATGACGCCGATGAGGTCCTTTTGGCCGGCAAGCACCGCGGCGTCTCGTGCGAAACCTGCCATGGAGCGCAAGCCACTCATGCCGCCGATCCAGCCTCGGGCCGCCCCCCGAAGCCCAAATTGGAAGGGCTGTGTGTGCGCTGTCACGAGGCCGACGCCGCCAAGCCGAAGCGCTTCCCGCAGGTCGCCTCCGCCTCCCATTCGGGGGGCGCAGCCTGCAACGGCTGCCATCAGCCGCACAAGCCCAAAATGTGATGCCGGACGCCAGAAAGGAAGCCGATTCGATGAACAAGGTCAGCCGGAGACAGATGCTCGCCGAGGCCGGCAAGTTCCTCATTCTCAGCAATGCAGCGGCGGCGGCGCTGAATTCGACCGAGCCGGGCAAGTACAGCATGGCCGAGCATTGGTGGGGCATGACCATCGATATCGACGAGTGCATCGGCTGCGGCAACTGCGTGAAGGCGTGCAAGCAGGAGAACAAGGTTCCGGACGAGTTCTTCCGCACATGGATCGAGCGCTACCAGGTGGAAGGCGGAGATTATCAGCACCCGAAGGTCGAGTCGCCACACGGCGGGTTGGAGGGATTCCCGCCGCTGCCGGCCAGTTCAGCCAAAAGCTTCTACGTCCCAAAGCTATGCAACCACTGCACGACGTCTCCCTGCGTGCAGGTCTGCCCGGTGGGCGCGACGTTCGAATCGCCCGATGGCGTCGTGCTGGTGGACGACAGTTACTGTCTGGGATGCCGCTATTGCATCCAGGCCTGTCCTTACGGCTGCCGTTTCATCAATCCGGGAAAGCAGACCGTCGACAAATGCTCGCTCTGCTACCACAGGATCACCCAAGGCCTGACCACCGCCTGCGCCGAGGCCTGCCCGACGGGAGCCCGCAAACTTGCCGACCTCAAGGACCCGAACGATCCCGTCCACGCATTCCTCAAGAACAATATGGTGCAGGTCTTGAAGCCGCAGATGGCGACCGGAGCGAAGGTCTACTACAAGGATCTCGACGTGGCCGTGAGATGAAAGAGGTAACCCGATGATGGCAGGACCGCCCGGCGTCGAAGGTTTCATGTATCCCAACGAGGTCGAACTCCAATGGAGCGTCCTCATCGTCCTCTACCCCTACATCACCGGACTTGTCGCCGGCGCGTTCATCCTCGCCTCGCTGGAACGCGTCTTCAAGGTCGAGGCCGTGAAGCCGACTTACCGGCTCGCGCTGCTGACCGCTTTGGCTTTCCTCATCGTCGCGCCGCTGCCGCTTCAACTCCATCTCGGGCACCCTGAGCGCTCCTTCGAGATGTATCTGACGCCGCATCGCTCTTCGGCCATGGCGATGTTCGGATTCGTCTATCTCTGGTATTTGATGGTGGTCCTGCTGGTGGAGATCTGGCTCGACTACCGCGCCGAAATCGTGCGCCTGGCTCAGACCTCGAAGGGCGCCCTCAGATGGGTCTACAGCGCGCTGACCCTCGGATCGCGCAATGTCAGCGAGGGCGCGCTGCGGATCGACGACAAGGCGGGCTACATCGTCACGGTGATCGGCATTCCGTCGGCCTTCCTGCTGCACGGCTACGTGGGTTTCATTTTCGGCTCGGTCAAGGCGAACGCCTGGTGGTCCACCCCGCTGATGCCCATCGTCTTTCTCTTTTCGGCAATGGTCTCGGGCATTGCCGCCGTGATGCTCATTTACATGGCAGTGTCCAGGCTCCAGAAACGGCGGATCGACATGCGCTGCCTGGATACGATCGCCCGCTATCTCTTCTATGTCTTCCTGATCGACTTCTCGCTCGAGATGCTGGACCTTGTCCATCGCATCTATGAAGCGGACGAGTCGTTCCACTCGCTCGACTTCATGGTGCATACGCGCCTCTACGTTTCACAGGTCATCCTCCAGATCTGGGTCGGGACATTGCTCCCATTGGCTCTGCTGGGATTGACGCAGGTGAAGAAACTCGGCGAACTGGTTCGCCGCCGGATTTATGTGGCAGCGGGATTGCTGACTCTGGTCGGAATCTTCGCAATGCGTTGGAACGTCGTCATCGGCGGCCAACTGTTTTCGAAGAGCTACCTGGGCTACACCACATATAAACTCGAGTTCGCTACTCGCGAGGGACTGCTCCCGAGCATTGCCCTGATGCTGCTGCCGTTTCTCATCCTTTGGGTGCTTATCAAATTGCTGCCGCCCTTCGAGGAGCGGCCTTCGGCATAGGAGTTCGCCATGGAGCTGACGCCCGGGGCGCACGATACGGGACTGGATGATCTGGCCCGCCGGATCAGGGATCTGGAATTGCGAGTTGTTTCTCTGGAGTGGCGGCTGGAAAGCCAGGATCTGCCGTCCGCTCCGGATGCTGAGTTGGCAACTGCCGGGGCGGCGGAGGCGATTCTGCCCGGCACCGGGCAATTGGCCACGCTGCTCGGCAAGTCGCTTCTCGGTCTTGCCGGCGCATACACGCTACGAGCACTCACGGAGATGGGCGCTATACCGGTCCCGGCCGGCGTGGCGGTCGGGCTGCTGTATGCGGCCGCCTGGCTCTTCATGGCCGCCCGGACCGGTGAACACGAGCGGCCGGTGACTGCCATCCGCGGCGTAACCGCTTCCCTCATCCTTCTGCCCCTGCTATGGGAATCGCATGTGCGATTCGGCGCGCTTTCGTCCGCGGCCACAGCCGCGTTGCTGTTCGCGTTCGCCGTTCTCGGCCTTGCCGTTGCGTGGCGCAGAAACCTCACCGCGATCGCCTGGATCACCAGCATGAGCAGCCTTCTGGCGACCTGCGCTCTGCTTGTGGTCACGAAGGATCTGATCCCATTCACGCTGACGCTGCTGGGACTGGCGGTGGCGGTGGAAGTCTCGGCCTGCCTGAACCACTGGTTGACGGAACGCTGGGTTGTCGCCATCGCCGTCAACCTGGCTGCGCTTCTGATGGTGTTCATCGCGGCCGCCCCTTCCGGCTTCCCCGAGGCGTATGTGCCATTCTCCCGCCAGGCTGCGCTTGCTGTTTTGGCCGCCCTCCTTACGGTCTATCTCGCTAGTACGATCGCTCGAACCCTCTGGCGTGGCTTCGCCATGACCAGATTCGAGATCGCCCAGTGCGTCGTGGCTTTCGCAATCGCCACCGGCGGCGCGCTCCGCGTGTCGCAGGGCCACCCCGGCGCCGTGCTCACTGTCGGCCTGCTCAGCGCACTCGGCGCATTACTCTGCTATGGGGTCTCGGCTTTCTTCATCGCCCGGCACAGGGAGCAGGACCGCAACTTCTATGTCTACTCCACATTCGGCCTGCTGCTCGTGTTGGCCGCCGGGACCCTGCTGCTGGCCGGCATCCCGCGCCTCCTGCTTTGGGCATTGCTGGGCGTCGCCTTCACCGGCCTTGGCAAGGAAGCCGGGCGCGTCTCGCTGAAGTGGCACGGCGCGATCTATCTAGGGACCGCCCTCTTCGTGGCGGGCCTCATCGGCCAAGGCGCCGCACGGTTCCTCGGCAGCGCCCATGCCGTGGCGTCGTGGCCGGACGCCGCCGCCTGGATCGGCATGAGCGCCATTGTTGGATCGTATCTTCTGCTGCTGCGCGGCCCGGCCGCCGAGCCGGCATCCGTCTCATATCGAGCGCTCTCGGCGATCCTCTGTCTGGGCGCCGCCTGGAGTCTGTCGGCCGTCGCCGCTCGACTGCTGACGCGGCTCTGCTCCGGCTCGATTTCAGGATCGGCGGATTACTGCCCAACGATCCTCACCGCAATACTGGTGGTGTTGGCCATCAGCCTCGCAGCCGCCGCACGGCGCTCGGACCGGATCGAGCAGGTTTGGGTGGCATGGGCTTTTCTCGCCCTGGCCACCTGCAAACTACTGTTGCAGGACTTCCGCCAGAGCCAAAACCTGGCTCTGGTCCTCTCCCTGCTGCTCTATGGCGGGACCCTGGTGCTGCTTCCGCGGATGTTGCAGAAGACGAGGCGAACGTCCCCGGGAGATCACGAAGTCCATCCACTCGCATCCTGAGCCCTCGGAGCGGGCTGAAGCCCTTCGCCGGCTGAAGCCTGCCCCACTATCCTCTGAACCTGGTCTACGGATCGGGTTCCGAGTGTGTTGTTGGCGATGCGTGTCAATACAAAACGGGCCACCCCGAAAGGTGGCCCATCCTGTTTCGAATCCGCGCTCCGGGAGCGGGACGGTTCAGATCTTGGATTCTTTGTAGTCGACGTGCTTGCGGATCTTCGGGTCGAACTTCTTGATCAGCATCTTTTCGGTCTTGGTCTTGGCGTTCTTCGTTGTGGTGTAGAAGTGACCAGTGCCGGCGGTCGAGACGAGGCGGATGAGGATTCGTGCCATGGGTATCTCCTAGAACTTCACGCCATTTTTTTTCATGTCGGCCAGCACGGTATCGATACCTCGTTTGTCGATGGTCCGGAGGCCGGCGGCGCTGACCTTGAGCCTCACAAACCGGCCCAAGCCGGGCGACCAGATGCGCTTATAGTGAATATTCGGCTCGAAGACGCGCTTGGTCTTGTTGTGGGCGTGAGAAACCCTGTTCCCACTAACAGGACGCTTGCCGGTGACTGAGCATACTTTCGACATTTCGAACTCCAAACAGGAATGTGACGGGGAACGCAGGGAATCCCTTCCATTGAGTATACCCCACCTCTTCGTCCTCCGCCACCCGATCCCCGCTCGAACCTGGAAGAGACTGAAACGATTATAGTTTGTCCGATCGGATCGATTCGTTTGGCCGGAATCGAGCGATGGGTGCGGGGTGCAACTGGCCAAAGGCTCCTTCGAAAGCCGGGTCTGGCTATTCGAACCGGAGCGGGCTGAAGCCCTTCGCAGGCTGAAGCCTGCCCCACCGGGGCTGGCGTTCCACGGACGTGGCTTAACTTATAAGGATATTTGTGGGCCGCGGGCTCGGGAACGTGATAGGTTGTCGGCATGAAACGGTTCTGGTTGGCTCTCGTTGCGACGTGTCTGGCCCCTGGCGCGCTGAACGCGCAGGCGCTTGCGGTCAAAGGCATCCACATGTCGGCTCCCAAGCCCGACGAAATCCCTCTTGCGCTACGCTTCATCCGGGACGCTCTGCCAAAAGAGGGGGTCAACACACTCATCCTCGAAATCAACTACCGTTACCAGTTCACCAAGCGGCCCGAAGTGGCCGGCGAGGGCGGGCTCACGCGGGCGCAGCTTGAACAACTTGCCGCCGCGTGCCGTGAGTCCGGCGTGAAACTGGTCCCGATGATCAACATGCTGGGCCACCAGTCGTGGGCCAGGACAACGTTCGCGCTGCTGAAAGCCCACCCCGAATTCGACGAGACGCCAGGGTTGTATCCGGACAACAAGGACATCTACTGCCGCAGTTACTGTCCACGGCACCCGGGCGTTCATGCGGTCGTGTTCGACCTGATCGACGAGGTGATGGATGTCGCTGGCGCGACCGATTTCCATGCCGGCATGGACGAGGTCTTCCTGCTTGGCGAAGACGGTTGCCCGCGCTGCAAGGGCGCCAACAAGGCCGAGCTTTTCGCAGGCGAGGTCAAGGCGCTGCGGGACCACTTGGCCGTGAAGGGCCGGACGCTTTGGGTTTGGGGCGACCGGTTGATCGACGGAAATGTGACCGGCATCGGCAAGTGGGAAGCCAGTACCAACGACACCGCGCCCGCCATCCGGATGATCCCCAAGGATGTCATCATCGCCGACTGGCACTATGAGGCGGCGCATCCGACCGCCGCGCTGTTCGCCTTGAACGGCTACCGGGTCGTCTCTTCCCCATGGCGCAAGCCGGGCGTGGCGCTGCGGCAACTGGACCAGATGCGCATGGCCAAAGCCGCCGCGCCCAAGGACACTGGCGAACGGTACCTTGGCATGTTGCAGACGACGTGGACCGGCTTCGGCCCATTTGCCAGAGCGTACTTCGGCGAAGGCGAAGTGAGGCCGAACGTGGCCGAGGCCGTTTTGTGTTTCAAGGAACTGTTTCGCGAGCTTCGCAAGACGCAGTAGAGCCCGGCGCTACTGTTTCTGATGGACGCGGACGTAATCGACTTCCATGCGCGACGGGAACGCGGTGGCGGACGGGCCGCCGGCCGATTGGGCAATCGCGGGCGCGGCGAGAGCCGCGCCGGGAACAACGGGAAGAAGTAGGATCGCGGGACAGTGTTTCATGATGATTACCGCCTTGCGGGATTGAGCCGGGCGATTCGCGGTCTATCAGGTCACTCAACCGGCGGACGGTTGAATGGGAGACAATGAGCGGTCATGAACAGACGAACGCTCCTCTGCGCTTCGGCACTACTGCCGGTGATAGCCGGGGAATTGAGACTGCAAGCGCAGGCGCCGTTGCGGCGGCCGGATGTGCGCTATGAGCCGTCGTCGGTCGAGATCACGAGGGCCATCCTGAAGCTGGCCGGAGTCACGGGCAAAGACGTTGTGTACGACTTGGGTTGTGGCGACGGACGGATCGTCATCGCTGCCGTGAAGGAGTTTGGCGCGCGTGGCGTGGGTATTGACATTGATCCCGACCGGATCAGGGAGTCAATCGAGAATGCAAAGCAGGCGGGTGCCGGACCTCGCGCCGAGTTCCGGAACGAGGATCTCTTCGAGGCCGACATCAGCAAGGCGACGGTGGTGGCTCTGTACCTCTGGCCGTGGGTGAACCTGAAGTTGCGGCCGAAGCTGCTCAGGGAACTCAAGCCCGGCACGCGCGTGGTCTCGCATAGCCATGGCATGGGCGACTGGGCGCCCGGGAAGACGATCGAGGTTGAAGGCGACACGATTCATCTCTGGACCATTCCGAAGCGCGAAGCCCAGGAGAAGTAGCCGGATCAACGGCGAATCCGCGGCTCGCGCCAGTCCAAGGGGCCGGCCTTATACGAGCGGTCCAAGGGTGTCCCCTTGGCCAACTGGGACAACGGTTTCCCGACCGATCGCCACGTCGCTGCGGGCTGTCAGCGACTGGACTGCTTTGGACGGCGGTTCGCCTTCGCCGCCGGTCTGCGGGGCGCAAGCTCGCCCAACAGCTTCGCCAGTTTCGCCCTCAGTTCGGCATGTTCGCTTCGCGATTCATCCAGCAGCGCAAGGGCCTTTCTATAAATCGTCACGGCCTCTTTCAACTTCTTCTGCCTGACAAGTTCGCCCGCCTGCTTGATGAGTCCGTTCGCGTGGAAGAGCACCCTTAACGCGACTGCCCTGGACTCAGCCGCCTCGCCATCCGCCTCCCGCCCCCAATCGCGGTACAGCGATGCCATCTTGTCCAGCGTCAGGATCACCATCGGATGCTCGACCCCGGCGGTGCCCGTCCACGATTTCAGCAGCCGGAGGTAGACCCGCTCGGCCTCGGCGTGCTTCTTCTGACCATAGAGCGCGTAGGCCAAACCGTCCAGCGACGACACCAGATCGATATGGTCCCGCCCCTGCGCTTTCTCGCGAATCAGCAGCGCGCGCTGGTATGCCTCTTCGGCTTTCGCATACTCGCGGGCATGAAGGGCGTAAACCCCGAGTCTCTCCAGGTCGGTCGTCAGCCACACATGCCATTCGCCCAGTTGCGCGCTTCGCACCCTCAGCGATCTCTCGGAAAGATAGACCGCCGCCGCCTTTTCCCCCATCGCCGAATAGACCTGCGCCTGATGGCTGAAGACATCGGCCAGGCGCGGATCCACCACATCGCGTGTTTGCCGGGTGTACTGCTGTTCGATGGAAACCAGGAGGGCGAGCGCCCGTTCATACTGCTTGCTCCACTCGAGCACGGCCGCCAGTTCAAGCCGTTCAGCCGAGAGATCCACCAGCGCCGCCCTCTCGTAGCGCTCCCGCCAGTTCATCGCCCTTTCCAGGCTTTGTTCGGCGCCCTCGTAGTCGCCCGTCGCCGACAGCACGCCGGCAAGCGCCCTCAGCACCTCATACCGCGTCCGCGATTCGGCCGGCCCCGCCTCGGACATTACCTTGGCCTCTTCCAGCGCCTCGCGCGCCGCCTTGTGGTCGCCGCGCTGGTAGGCCGTCAGACCGTCCTGATAGCGTTCCGCTACCGTCTTTGCCGGCGCGTCGCCCGCGGGCGCCTGGCCCGCCGCGCCGCAAACCAGAAGCGTCGGGATGAAACCGATCCTGGAAAGCAATCTCATGGATTCAAAAGGGTCATTCCGATCTTACCCTCTCGAAGCCGCGCCGTTTGCCCCCATGCGCCGCATTTGCCAGACTGGGAAGGTGAATCGATCCGGCCCACTGCGCGCCGCCGCGCTCTTGTTGTGCCTGACCCTCGCTGCCCCGCTCGCCGGACAGTCGCCGTCTGAATCCTACTCCTATGGCGCGGAGTGGCGGTTCCTGCGGTCAGGCGAGGTCGAATTGAACTTCTCGCCCAGCGAGACCCGGCTCACCCTCAAGACCGTCGGCCTCGTCTCAACCCTCATCCCGGTCGAAGACCGCTACACCACCACATTCGAGGACGGCTTCTGCGCGCTCACGCTTCTGCTCGACAGCCGTCAAGGACGCAAGCACCGCGAAACCAAGGTCGCCTATGACCGCCAGACCAAGCGAGTCTCGTATGTCGAGCGCGACGTCAAAGCCGGCCGCGAGCTCGCCCGCAAGGAGATGGAAATCCCCTCGTGCGTCCATGAGGTCACCGGCGCACTGCTCAAACTCCGCCAGATGAAACCCGAGCCCGGCGCCACCATCGAACTGCCCGTCTCGGACGGAAAGAAACTCATCTCCGCCCGCGTCGACGCGCTGGCCCGTGAACAGGTGAAAACCCCGGCCGGCCAGTTCAACACCATCAAGTACGAAGCTTTTCTCTTCAACGGGCAACTCTATCGCCGCAAGGGCCGTCTGTTTGTATGGTTGACCGACGACGGCGAGCGCACGCCCGTCCAGGTCAGGATCCAGTTGCCGTTTTACATCGGCACCGTCACGCTGAAGCTCGAAAAGATGCGAGTGAATTGACCATGAATGTTTCCAGTCTCCTCCGCCAGGGCCTCTTGCCCCTGGCCGTTCTCGTCTGGCTGCCGCTGGCCGCCCGGCAGGACACGCCTGTTCCCCCCGCCGCGCAGGTCCTCGACGACGAGCAGGCCAAGGCGCTCTACCAGCGGTCGCTGCAACTGATGGAAGCCTCCGGCTTCGCCATGCCCGAACTGGCCCGCGCCGGCGCGCCGCTGCTCGAGAACATGCGCCAGACCATGGACAGTCTCGATTTTCTCGGTTACCGCTCGGCCCAGCTTCATTACCGGATGATCGCCAACCTGCGCGCCTTTCTCATGGTCTCGGACGCCGTGCCCAAGCCCGTTCCCTTCCCCGAAGCGTCGCGCCGCCAACTGGCCGAGCTTCGCGACAACCTGGCCTCGTTCGAGGTCTATTTCCAATCGCAGGTCGAACAGCTCCAGCGCTCCCTCCGCGACCCGGACCGCGACAACTTCCGCCGTTACGCCGAGTCCAACACAACCACGCCGTCGCGCAAACCCGGCCAGCCCCGCGCCGTCTTCCTGGGCGACTCGATCACCGACGGCTGGCGCCTCAACGAATACTTCCCCAGCCGCGACTTCGTCAATCGCGGCATCTCAGGCCAGATCACGTCGCAGATGCTCGCCCGCTTTCTGCCCGATGTCGCCTCCCACAAGCCCGACGCCGTCCTCATCCTGGCCGGTACCAACGACATCGCCCGCGGTACGCCGCCGTCAACCATTCAATCCAACCTCACCGCCATCGCCGACCTTGCCGACGCCTATAAGGTCAAGCCCGTCTTCGCTTCCATCCTGCCGGTTTCGGACTACCACAAGGGAGCGAATCCCTCTTATGAGCGCACGCCGATGCGCCCGCCCGCCGTCATACAGGCCATGAACCAGTGGCTCAAGGAGTTCTGCGCCCGCCGCAATTACGTCTATCTCGACTACTTCACCGATCTCGCCGACCAGGCCGGCCACCTCAAGAAGGACTACGCCGACGACGGGCTTCACCCCAACCCCGCCGGCTACCGCGCCATGGCCCCGCTTGCCCTTTCCGCCCTTGAAAAAGCTCTGGGTCCACAAAAGCCTCAGAAGAAAAGACGCGGTCTATTCTAATGACCATGAGACTGCTGGCTCTTACCCTCGCCTTCTGCCTCCTCCTCACCGGCCAGGCCCTGAAACTCAACCTCGGCCAACTCCGGGCGTTTCTGCGCTCGTCGGTCCAGTTGCAGCACGACGACCGCAAGGTGGCCGATTATGTCAGGAAGATCCAGCTCACCGAACGCCTCACCGAACGCGATGTTGAAGATCTCGCCGTCGACGGCATCGGCCCGCGCACCATCGATGCCCTGCGTTCGCTCATTCCCTCGACGGTCACCCTGCCCAACCCCACCCGCGACCCGGCCGTCCGCACTGCGGATGAGCCAAGGATCCCCGGCCCCCCTGAGCCTGAACAGAAGCGCATCATCGCCGACGCCCGCGAAATCGCCCTCGGCTACACAAAGAAACTGCCCGACTTCATCTGCCTCCAGGTCACGCGCCGCTACGTCGATCCATCCGGCCTCGATATGTTTCATCTCGCCGATACCCTGGCCGCGCGCCTCTCCTACTTCGAACAGAAGGAGAACTACAAGACCGTCTCCGTCAACGGCCGCCTGACCGACATGGACATCGACAAACTGGGTGGCGCGACGTCATCGGGCGAGTTTGGCTCGATGCTGCGCGAGATCTTCGAGCCCGGAACTCAGACCGAGTTCTGGTGGGAGAGATGGGCCAAACTGCGCGGGCGCGTCGTTCATGTTTATGGCTATCGCGTCCTGAAGGCGCGTTCGAAATGGACGATTTCCTGGCAGCGCCAGCTCGAATACGTCCCTGGGTACAAAGGCCTGATCTACATCGACAAGGACGTGCCTGTCATCTACCGCATCACGCTCGACGCCGAATCGCTGCCGCCCTCGTTCCCCATCCAGGAGGCCAGGACGCAGCTCGACTACGAATACACCGACATTTCGGGCAGCCCTTTCCTGCTGCCCCTGCGCGCCGAGATGCGCATGAGGGAAGGCAAATTTCTGGTCCGCAACAACGTCGAGTTCCGCAACTATCGCAAGTTCGGCGCCGACACCACCATCACCTTCGATATCCCGGACGAGCTTTCGGCCGATTCGCTCAACGAAGAAAAACTCAAACAGACGCCTGCGCCGAAGCCGCCTCCGAAGAAGTAGCCGCGCGCGAGCCGCGACCACCCAAGCAAGCCGCGACGGTTAAGGAGTGGCCATGGGCCTCTGGCGCATCCTGTGGGATGAAAGTCGTTCGTGGCATGACTTTCGAGGGTGCGGATGGAACCTGCTCTCTTCGTTCGCAGCCTCAGGACCAGAAGGTGCGCCTCAGCGCTGAGGCCGCGAACGTAGAGAGCGGGTTCCGGACCGCACTCTCGACCGAGTGGGCTTTCCGGCGCGACTTTCGACCGAGCGTTCAGTCTCCGGCCCACCGGCTACGGTACGCTCTACTTCATGAGCGATCAAGTGAACGATCTGGCCAACAACCCTGTCCGATTCGGAGTCCTCGGCGTCTCGGCGTTTGCGATGAACAAACTCCTGCCGGCCATGCGCTTGTCGAAAGGGTGCGAATTGGCCGCCATCGCCTCGCGCGACTTCGAACGCGCCTGTGACGCCGCTTCCGCCCTCGCCATCCCCAAAGCCTACGGCAGCTATGAAGACCTGCTGGCCGACTCGTCCATTGATGCCGTCTACATCCCACTGCCCAACCACCTCCACGCCCCCTATGCCATCCAGTCTCTCCTGGCCGGCAAACACGTCCTCTGTGAGAAACCCGCCGGCCTGAACCCGCGCGAAATCAGGTCGATGATCGCCGCTCGCGATGCCAGCGGCAGACTCTGCGCCGAAGCGTTCATGGTCCGCACGCACCCGCAATGGGAGCGCGCCGTCGAAATCGTCCGCTCCGGCCAGATCGGCGAACTCCGCATGGTGACAGCGGCATTCTCTTACGACCTCCACGACGCCTCGAACGTCCGCAACGTGGCCGAATACGGCGGCGGAGCCATCTACGACATCGGCTGCTACGCCGTCTATTCCGCCCGCCTGCTGTTCGGCGAAGAGCCGCTCCGCATCGCCGCCACAATCGACCGCGACCCCGGCTTCAAGATCGACCGCCTCGCCTCCGCGGTCATGGAATTCCCATCCGGCCAGGCCCACTTCCATGTCTCGACTCAACTGGTCCCCTACCAGCGCGTCATCGCGCTCGGCACAAAGGCGCGCCTCGAAATCGAAGTCCCCTTCAACGCGCCCAACGACCGGCCCTGCCGCCTCTGGGTCGATGACGGCAGCCACCTGCACGGCGAGTCGATGGTGGAAGAACAGTTCGCCATCCGCGATCAATACACCATCGAGGGCGAGCGGTTCGCCCGTGCCATCCGCGGACTCGAACCCCAAGCGGTCACGCTCGAAGACTCACTCGGCAACGCCCTCGCCATCGACGCCATCTTCCGCGCGGCGGAGTCCGGCCGCTGGGAATCCGTCGCCCCGATGTAACCTGATGTGAGGATGCAATTCAGAAATCTGCTGGTCTGTCTCATGGCGCCTGTTTGCGCCTTCGGCGCGTTCAAAGCCGGTGTAGGGAAACGCGTGACCACGCCGGACCTCGGCGCCGCCATCGCATACATGGCCGGGTTCGGCAATGGCCGCGCCGCCACCGGCGTTCACGACGATCTCTGGGCGCGCTGTGTCGCCCTCGAAGCGAAAAACCAGGTCGTGCTGTGCGGCGTCGATGCTATCGGGCTCTTCCTCGACGATGTCCTCAAAGTCCGCGAACAGGTCAGGTTGATACACCCCAAGGCGCAGGTCATCGTCGCCGCGACCCACGTCCATGAAGGGCCGGACACCATGGGCCTCTGGGGCAAGCAGTTTGGCGTCTCCGGGATCGACGAAAACTACAACGCCCTTGTCGTCAAAATGACCGCCGAAGCGGCCATCGAAGCTCTCGACCGCCTCCAGCCGGCCCGGATGCGTGTCGCACAAACGAACCCTCCGTCGCTCAAAGCTTTCTATGACGATTCGCGCCCGCCTGTCGTCATCGACAGCGCCATCACGGCCATCGCCTTCGAGACCCTCAAGGGCGCGCGCATCGCCACACTCGTCCACTGGACCAACCACCCCGAGTCCCTGGGCAGCAAGAACACCCTCATCACGTCGGATTACGTCCACTACCTGCGCGACGAAATTGAGAAAAGCGGCGGCGCCACGGCTGTCTTCTTGAACGGCGCAATCGGCGGCATGATGTCGCCGCTCGACGCTCCGATCAAGGATTTCGAAACCGGCGAACTCGCCCCAAAGGACACCTTCCGCTTCGCCGAATCCGTCGGACGCCCTGCGGCCCGCGCCGCCCTCGACGCGCTGAAGACGGCCAAAGAGACCAAGGTGGACCAACTCACTTACAGCGAAACCGAAGTCGTCATTCCGCTGGCGAACAGGAACTACCTGATGGCCTCTGCCGCCGGCCTTTTCAAGGGCCGCAAGCCAATGGCCGGCGACCCTCCCGTCACCCGAACCCGCGCCGGCCTTTTTGAAATGCGCGCCAAAGGCAAGCCTGCCGTCCAGGCCGCCATGATCCCCGGCGAACTCTATCCTGAGTTGAGCCTGGGTACGATCGTGCGCGACCCGGGCGCCGATTTCCCGGATGCCAAACTCGAACCCGGCATCAAGTCCGATCTGCTCAAAGCGCCCGTCCGCATCGTGGTCGGACTGGCCAATGATGAGATCGGTTACATCATCCCCAAGGCCCAGTGGGACCAGCAGCCGCCTTATACTTTCGGGGCCGCGAAACAGTGGTATGGTGAAGTGAATTCGGTCGGTCCCGAGGCGGCGCCTGCCATCATCGAGGCCATCGCCGCCCTCGTCCGGCAGCGCAGCCGGTAACAATCCGGCCCGGATATACTTAAATTGGCTCTTTTTCGAATTTAGAACAGACCCAGGAGAGAGAATGCCCAAACGAATCGTCATCCTGACAGGCGGGGGAGACGTCCCCGGTTTGAACGCCGTCATCAAACAGGTGACCTACCGCGGCCTCGGCATGGACTTTGAAGTGCTCGGCCTGCGCCGCGGATGGGAAGGTTTGACCCATCTGAACCTCGACGATCCCGACAGCAAGGCGCGCTACGTCCTGCCGCTCAATCAGCTCAATACCCGCACCATCGACCGCTCGGGCGGCACGTTCCTGCACTCGAGCCGCACCAACCCGACGAAGATGAAGTCGGTGCCGCCGCACCTCGAAGGCCAGACCTTTCCTAGCCGGGATCTCACCAAGGACGGCAAGACCTCGACGGTCTTCGACGTGACCAGTTCGGTCCTGTCGAACCTCGAAAAACTCGGCGCGGATTATGTTGTCGCCATCGGCGGCGACGACACCCTCAGCTATGCCCGCCGTCTGCATGACGAAGGCGTCAAGGTCGTCGCCATCCCCAAGACGATGGACAACGACGTCCGCAACACCGAATACTGCGTCGGCTTCTCCACCGCCATCACCCGCGCCGAAAGCGCCATCCAGCGCCAGCGCACCACAGTCGGTTCGCATGAACGCATCGGCATCTTCCGCATCTTCGGCCGCGACGCAGGCTACACCGCCCTCTACACCGCCTACGTCACCAACATCCGCTGCATCATCCCTGAGTACAAGCCGGATCTCGAACAGGTCATCAAGGTGCTGGTCGACGACAAGAAGAGCAACCCGTCCAACTACTCGCTCGTCATCCTCTCCGAAGGCGCCGAATGGCAGGGCTACCAGGTCCGCCACTACGGCGACGCCGACGCCTACGGCCACCAGAAGAAGGCCAACGTCGGCGACGATCTAGCCGCCGAAATCAAAGCCCGCGCCGGCGAAGAGACCATCGTCAGCGACCTGACCTACGACCTGCGTTCGGGCGACCCTGACTTCACCGACAAACTCGTCGCCTGCACTTACGGCAACATGGCCATGGACGCCATCAGCGAGGGCCAGAGCGGCTTGATGACGGGCATTGTCAACGGCTGCTACGACATGGTCGGGATCCCCGATCCCAAGCTCGGACCGAGAAGGGTCGATCTCGAATCGATGTACAACACCGAACGGTTCCGCCCCAATTACGGCGGGAAGAAGGGTCTGCCCATCTTCCTGACCCGCGCCTGATGCGCTGGCTGAAACAATTCTTCATGGGCCCGCGGCCCAAGCCGCCTCAAATGACGCCGGATCTCATCGCCGAGATCCGGCGTTCGTTTGAAACCGCGGCCGGCGACGAAGAGCATTTCCCGTCCACCATCGACCCCCGCATCCACCACGTCAAACTCGTTGTCGACCATCTTGGCGATATCGGGCGTGGCCGCGTCCTCGATGCCGGATGCGGCAAAGGCCGCTATGCGCGCATCGTTAAAGAGCGCAACCCGCAAGCCCTCGTCGCGGCCATGGATCTGGCCGTCTCCATGCTCGGCTACGCGGACCCGAACCTCGCCCGCGTCGCCGGGTCGTTGCTCGACCTCCCCTTCGCCGCCGGCTCGTTCGACGGCGTCTACGCCACCGAATCCTTGGAACACGCCGTCGATATCGAACTCGCCGTCTCGGAACTCTGCCGTGTATTGAAACCCGGCGGCCGCCTGGTGATCATCGACAAGAATGCCGAGCAGTGGGGCAAACTCGACACCCCGCACTGGGAGAAGTGGTTCCACAAGGACGAACTGATCAAACTCCTCCGCCGACACTGCCGCCAAGTCGAAGCGCGCCCCATCAGCTACTGGGAAGACGTCGAGCCCGACGGCCTGTTTCTCGCCTGGCTCGCCGTCAAGTGACGCCCGCCAACCGGGATTCTCGGTAGTGTCCTAAGGGTGCGTTGAAGGAACTTCTTTGGTTGGGCAGCGCGTCACCCGACTTGACCGCTGCCCGTGGCCTTGCCTTGCCGCAATCCCACAGTATTACTACCGTCAGGCGAGTCGGTCGCCTGGCTGGCTGTTCCAGCACCCCGGTCTGTGGTTCTCCCCGCTGTTCAATGGGGTGTTTAGGGGACGGGCCAAAAGGTTGGTCAAGGCATACCTCCTTTCGCGTTCCCATTCTGACACAGCCGCAAGCACGCAACTTCTCCCTGGTTGCGTTCGTCTACCGCAGGATTGACAGGGTTCGGCCGCCCCCTGAGCTAGACTAGTATTTACCACTCTTATGTTCGATACTCTCCTTGCGAAGATCTTCGGCACCAAGCACGATCGCGAACTCAAGAAGTTGCGGCCGATCGTGGCCCAGATCAACAGCCTCGAACCGGCCATCGAAAAGCTCTCCGATGCCGAACTCGCCGCGAAGACTATCGAGTTCCGCCAGCGCCTGGCGCAGGGCGAAACCATCGACGACCTCATGCTGGAAGCTTTCGCCGTTTGCCGCGAGGCCGCCCGCCGTACCGTCCACATGCGCCACTTCGACGTCCAGTTGATCGGCGGCGCGGTTCTCCACCAGGGCAAGATCGCCGAGATGAAGACCGGCGAGGGAAAAACCCTTGTCGCCACCCTGCCCGTCTACCTCAACGCCCTCGAAGGCAAGGGCGTCCACGTCGTCACCGTCAACGATTACCTGGCCCGCCGCGACTCCGAATGGATGGGCCGCATTTACAAATTCCTCGGCCTCTCCGTGGGCCTGGTTGTGCACGGCCGCGACGACGACGAACGCCGCCACTCCTACGCCTGCGACGTCACCTACGGAACCAATAACGAATTCGGCTTCGACTACCTCCGCGACAACATGAAGTTCCGTCTGGAAGATTGCACCCAGCGGCCCTTCAACTTCGCCATCGTCGACGAAGTGGACTCGATCCTGATCGACGAAGCCCGTACCCCCCTCATCATCTCCGGCCCGTCCGAGGAATCGACCGACAAGTATTACAAGGTGAACACCATCATCCCCCGGCTGGTCCGCGGCGAGGTGATTGAAGGCAAGGAAGCCAGCGAAAAATACACCACCGGCGACTATACCGTCGATGAAAAGCACCGCTCCGTCGCCCTCACCGAAGAAGGCGTTTCGAAGGTTGAAAAGCTGCTTGGCGTCACCAACCTCTACGACCCCGAGTCCATCGAAATGAACCACCACGTCCAGCAGGGCCTGCGCGCGCATGTGCTCTATGAGCGCGACCGCGATTACCTGGTCAAGGACGGCGAAGTCATCATTGTTGACGAGTTCACCGGCCGCCTCATGCCCGGCCGCCGCTGGTCCGACGGCCTCCACCAGGCGGTCGAAGCCAAGGAAGGCGTCAAGATCGAGAAGGAAAACCAGACCCTGGCCACGGTCACCTTCCAGAACTACTTCCGCATGTACAAAAAGCTGGCTGGCATGACCGGAACGGCCGACACTGAAGCCGCCGAGTTCTCGAAGACTTACAACCTGGACGTCGTCGTCATCCCCACCAACCAGGCCTGCGGCCGCGTCGACCAGAACGACATCGTCTACCGCACGGAAGACGAAAAATGGCGCAACGCCGCCAAGGAGATCGCCGACCGCCACGAAACCGGACAGCCCGTCCTGGTCGGGACCATCTCGGTGGCGAAGTCCGAAAAGCTGGGCGGCATCCTCAAAAAGATGGGCGTCCGCCACGAAGTCCTGAACGCCAAGAATCACGAGCGCGAAGCCTTCATCGTCGCCCAGGCCGGCCGCAAGGGCGCAGTCACCGTGTCCACGAACATGGCCGGCCGCGGTACCGACATCCTGCTCGGCGGCAACCCGGAGTTCCTGACGCAGGAGGAGGTCCTCAAGCTCAAACTCGTCGAAACCGTCCCCGAGGATCTGGCATCGCTGGTCGCCGACAGCCATCACTACTGGTTCCAGCGCGGTGAACTCCACTACCGCGTCGACATCGAGAAGTGGAACGAAATCTACAACCGCCATAAGGCCGAGTGCCAGGCCGAACACGCCGATGTCGTCGGAGCCGGCGGCCTGCTCATTATTGGCACTGAACGTCACGAGTCGCGCCGCATCGACAACCAGTTGCGCGGCCGCGCCGGCCGCCAGGGCGATCCCGGCGGATCTCACTTCTTCCTGTCCTTGCAGGACGATCTGCTGCGCATCTTCGGCGGCGACCGCATCCAAAACCTCATGCTCCGTCTCGGCATGGAAGAAGACGTGCCGATCGAATCGAAGATGATCTCCAGGCGCATCGAGGCCGCCCAGAAGGCCGTCGAGGCGCAACACTTCGCCTCCCGTAAACACCTGCTCGAATACGACGACGTGATGAACAAGCAGCGCAAGGCCGTCTATGGCCTGCGCCAGCAGTTGATCCAGGGCCAGGACATGAGGGAGCGCATCTTCGAGATCGTCGATGGCATCCTCGCCATGGCTCTCGACATCCGCTGCCCCGAAGGCGCGCACTTTACCACCTGGGACCTGCTCGGCCTCCAGACCGATATCAACTCCCAGTTCGGCCTCCGCATCGACCCGAAGGAACTCGCCGACCTTTCCAAAGTCGAAATCGAGGAGTTCATCTACGCGCGCCTCAAACGCCGCTACGACGAAAAGGAAGAGTTGGTAGGCCCCGAGATCATGCGCGATACAGAGCGCTGGATCATGCTCAGCGTCATCGACGGCCAGTGGAAAGACCACCTGCTCTCGATGGACCACCTCAAAGAGGGCATCGGCATGAGGGCCTACGGCCAGAAGGACCCGCTGGTCGAATACAAGAAGGAGTCCTTCACCCTCTTCCAGGACATGATGGACCGCATCGAAGACGAAACCGCCCGCTTCCTCTTCTTCCTCCAGCCCGCAACCGCCGGGCGCTCCATGTTCTCCGAGGACGGCGACTCGAACTGGGGTGAGGACCTGCCGGCCGCCCCGCCCGCCGAATTGGACCGCCGGGACGCCAAGGAGTCCTTCGTCGACCTCACCCGCAACATCCAGCGCAAGAAAGACCGCGAGATGGAAGCGCTCCAGTTCGCCGGCGGAGAATTGTCCGCCGTTCCGAAACAAACCGTCATCAAAGGTGTCAAAACAGGCAGGAACGATCAATGTCCTTGCGGAAGCGGCAAAAAATACAAAAAATGCTGCGGCGCCGGCGGTTGATCGCCGCGCCCCTGTTGGCTGCGGCCTTGTTGGTGCTGACGGTTGGCGCAGCCTCCGCCCACGCCCAGGCCGCCGATGGCGATGAAAGCCAAGCCGCAGCGCCCCGTCGCCTGGAACCGCGAACGAAGAGAGCGGGTTCCGAACCGAACCCGCGAACGAGCGAACTGCCTGGCGTGACTTTCAACGGAACCGTGTGGCCCTCCAAGTGGGGCGAGCATACCCGCGCCAGGGTCCAGCCGGTTGCCATCTCAGACGCCGGTCTCTGGGCCGAATACGAGGGCGAAGAGGCGGAGAAAGTCCTATTCAAAAGCCCCATCGGCCCCTTCAACGCCACGGCCTGGCGGTTGCGTGATTCCACCTCCGCCCTCGCCTGGTACTACTTCACCCGTCCCGCCAACTGCACCCCCGTCAGAAACACCCAGGCCCGCTGTACCACGCCCGGCATGGCCGCCATGGCGCTCAAGAACTATGTCCTGCTGTTCGAGGGCTGGCGGCCCTTGGACCGCGAACTGGCCGAACTCGAGAAAACCCTCCCCGGCATGCGCTCCGGCGGCGGATTGCCGAACCTGCCCGGATTCCTGCCCGACAAGAACCGCGTCAGGAACTCCGAGCGTTATATCGTCGGAGTCGAGTCCCTGGCCCGCTTTGAACCCCGAATCCCCCCTATCCTGGTAGGGTTTGAGGACGGTGCAGAGGCGGTGACAGCCGTCTACCGGACCTCCGCCGGCGACCTGCCCGTCACCCTGTTGTCCTACCCGACCCCCCAATTGGCCCGCGGGAAGCAGGCTGCCTTTGAGGGCCAGCAGGGCTGGGCCGTCAAGCGCTCCGGAACCCTGATTGCCGTTATTCCTCAACAAGTTGACTCTGCTGCTGCGGCCTCCGTCCTGGGCGGGATCGAGTGGGACATGACCTTCATGTGGAATCAGGCCACGAAGGCGCCCCCGATGCCCGACGTGGCCGGAATGCTCATCGCCATCTTCGAGCTAACAGGTTTATTATTAGTGATTTGCATCGGCGGTGGAGTGCTCGTGGCTGGCCTCTACTCCCTCATCCGGGCACGTGAACGGGCTTCAGGCTTGGGCGGAGGATCCATCACGCTGCTTAACATTTCCGGGGAGAGGGCGCGGCGATAAATTCCCTGCCACGTGTCTGTTAGAGCCAAACCTGGTACCTCCGGCAGCGGTTTCCGGGCCTGTGGACCAGCGAGACGCGGATCTGTCAATGCTTTTTAAGTTACTTGTATTCATACAGATAGAGGCAATTTCAGCCTTAACCTATTTTTTCTTGACTTGCCCCGGATCACCGCTTACCCTCGAATCATCAGACAGGTTTTCGGTCGCTTGAGTCCGTTGATCTGTTTCTCCCACGAACATCAGCCCGGACGCTCCGGGAAGAGTGGAAAGGCCTGCTCCGGCGGGCCTTTTCGCTTGTGTTAGCCTGATGGTTCAGCCAATGTCAAATAAAAAGTTGCAAGTGATCCCGCTCGGAGGCCTTGGCGAGTTCGGCATGAACTGCATGGCGCTCCGGTACGGGGACGACATTATCGTCCTCGACTGCGGCATGATGTTTCCGGAAGCCGAACTGCTCGGCGTCGATATCGTCACGCCGGACTTCACTTACCTCGAAGAGAACAAAGAGCATGTCCGCGCCCTCGTGCTCACCCACGGTCACGAGGACCACATCGGCGGCGTACCCTTCCTGTTGTCGCAATTGAACATCCCCATCTACGGGACCAAGTTCACCCTGGCCCTGGTCGAGCGCCGTCTTGAAGAGCACGAAATGCTCGCCGACGCCGTCCTCAAACCAATCAAACCGAAGGACATCGTCGAGATCGGCCCCTTTAAGGTCGAGTTCATCCACGTCACGCACTCCATCGTCTCCTGCGTCGCTCTGGCCATCACCACGCCCCTTGGCGTCGTCATCCATACGGGCGACTTCAAAGTGGACCCGACCCCCACCGACAACGAGCCGTTCGACCTCCATGCGCTCGCCGAATACGGCAAACGCGGCGTCCTGCTCCTGCTGTCGGATTCGACCAACGTCGACCGCCCAGGCTACACCGCCAGCGAACGCGCCGTGCAGCCGCGCCTCGAAGAGCTATTCAACCGCGCCGAACGGCGCATCGTCGTATCCTGCTTCTCCTCTTCGATCCACAGGATGCAGCAGATTCTCGACACGGCGGCGGCCGCCGGCCGCAAGGTCGGCTTCATCGGCCGGTCGATGCTTTCGGCCACTGAAATCGCCCATTCGATGGGCCTGCTGAAGATCAAGGACAACCTGCTGCTGCGCCCGCAGGACATCATGTCGGCCCACCCTTCCAAGGTGGTCGCCGTGGTCTCGGGCACCCAGGGCGAACCGATGTCGGCCATGAGCCGCATCGCCGTGGACAACCACAAGAGTTTGAAACTCGAAAAGGGCGACCTCTTCATCCACTCGGCCAGGATCATTCCGGGTAATGAGAAATCCATCGGCCGCATGATGAACCACATCGCCCGCCGCGGCGCGGAGGTCGTCGCCGGGGCGATGAATCCGCCGGTCCATGTCTCCGGCCACGCCTCGCAGGAAGAACTCAAGCTCGTTCTCAACCTCGTCCGGCCCCGCTTCTTCGTCCCGGTCCATGGCGAGTTCTGGCAGATGTCCAAACATGCCGCGCTGGCCTCCCACCTCCAGGGCGCGGGGCTCGAAGAAGTCTTCATCATGGAGACCGGCCAGACTCTCGAAATCGACCATCGCGGCGCGCGCCGCGGCGCCAAGGTGACTGTCGGCCGGATCTGCATCGATTCCGGCTCGATTGACGACGTGGTCGAGGACATGATCATCCGCGACCGCCGCCACCTCTCCGAGGATGGCTTCGTCATCCCGATCATCACCATCGGCAAACACTCCGGCAAGTGCGAAGGCCTGCCCGAAATCGTCTCACGCGGCTTTGTCTCCTTCGAGGAGGGTTCAGACCTCATGTCGCAGGCCCGCACCATCGTTTCGAAGACACTCGAAAACTCATCGCGGGAAGAGCGAACCGACTGGGGCGTGATGCAGGAAAAGATCCGGGCCGACATGAGACGGTTCCTGAACAAGCAGACATCGCGCCGGCCCCTGATCCTCCCGGTCATTCTCGAGGTCTAGCCGCTCCGGTGGCCGAAGTTCCCCAAAGCTATCTCGAAGACGCCTCCGGCCTCAAGGGCCAGGCCGAGGAGTTCGCCGCCCCTTCCACCGCCGGGGAACTCGCCTCTCTGCTGGCCGACTGCCGCCGCCGCAACCTCCCCGTCACGCTCTCCGGAGCCGGAACCGGCGTCACCGGCGGACGCGTCCCCCAGGGCGGCATGATCGTCAGTCTGGAACGTTTCCGCCGCCTCGAAATCCACGACGGTTTCGCCATCGCCGGCGCAGGCGTTTCATTAAAGGACGTTCATGAGTCGGCCCAGGCCTCGGGCCAGTTCTACCCGCCCGACCCCACCGAATGGTCGGCTTCCATCGGTGGGACCATCGCCACCAATGCATCCGGATCTCGTTCATTCCATTATGGTTCAACCCGAAAATGGATTCGTTTGGTCAGAGCCGTCCTGATGCACGGGACCGTCCGGACTTTCC
>CAZLDN010000056.1:5940-30494 GCA_964558355.1 uncultured Candidatus Solibacter sp. | reverse complement strand
CGATAGGGAGAAATAGTTGACGCTGACCGGTAAAAATAGTTGACGCCGAACACCATGAGCACTTCCCCCTTGCGCCGGAAACTCTACACTGCGCCGTTAGTCAATGGCCTCCTTCATCGTGCAGGCATTGGGACGCTGCCCTGTGTTGTAATGGCATCACTAGCTTCCTGGAGTAGCATGAACATCGCAAAGCGCACTCTGCGACGATCAGCACAATTGGTCGCGATGCTCGGGACTTCCGTGGTTCTGGGCCAAGCGCAAGACCGCTCGGCGCAGATAGATTGGTTGTCTAGGAACGCCTCCCCAATCCGTTCGATCGACCCCACGAACACCGACGACGACTTCGCCGACTTGAAACCGCTGATGAGGGCAATCGGGAACTCCCGGATTGTAGTACTTGGCGAACAGTCGCACGGGGACGGAGCAGCTTTCCTGGCGAAGGGCCGCCTGATCAAATTCCTTCATCAGAAAATGGGCTTCGACGTTCTGGCATGGGAGGCTGGGCTCTTCAACTGCCAGGACATGGACTCAGCCGTTCGCGACTCAGCAATCCCGATACAGGACGCGATCAGCCGAGGGATCTACCCGATCTGGGGTGCGAGCGCGCAGGTGCGACCGGTTTTCGAATACGCCCGTTCGGTCGCGCGGACAGGCAGGCCGCTCGAAATGATCGGGTTCGACCATCAGTTTTCGGGCACGGGCGGAGCGGGTATCCGCTGGCGCGACGCGATCATCGCATTCGTCGACAAAGCCGACGAGGCAATCCTGCCCGACTCGTTGCGCTCCAGCCTCATCAACGACTCAAACCTCGTGTTCAAAGCCGACGCCAAACCGGCCGATCTGCGCTCCGTCGGGGAGAGATGGAAGGCGCTATCGCCATTGCTCGACAGCGCACGCACCAAACTCGAGTCGGTGCACGGTACGCGCTATGGGAGACTGATGCGACGGACGGCCGACGACGCCGTGATCTCGCTAGAGGGCTTGGCGCGTTTCCGCGAGTCAGGCGGACAGTTCAGATCTGCAGATAGCAATCTTCGTGACCGGCGGATGGCTGAGAATCTGATCTGGCTCGCAAATGATCGATACAAGGGGCGTCGTGTGATCGTCTGGGCCGCCACGTTCCACACGTTACATGAGCCATCTGCGATCCAACTTGGCGCTGATTCAAGCTTCAGCTTCCAGGATGTGGTGACCATGGGCGAGGTGGTGCGCAAATCGTTGGGCCGACAGATGTACACAATCGGATTTACCGCTGCCAACGGGAAGGCGGGGAACCCGATGGGCAGCCAGACAGTGGAACTGAAGACGTCAGAAGATGGGTCGTTGGAGGACCTGTGGATTCGCACGGGGCACCAGTTTTCGTTTGTCGATTTTCGGGCCCTTGCTGCGGCCCACTGGTTTCACCAGCCGATATCTGCCCGCCTCCTTGCACACTCGCCGATCAAGACCGACTGGACGCGTCAGGTCGACGCAGTGCTGTTTACGCAAGTAATGTTCCCGAGCGCCGCGAGCCCGATGGCGCCAGAGGGAGCGGTATTGACCGTCGTGCCAGCATCCCAACAGCAGCCTGCGCGCAAGCGACGCTGACAAGAGCGTCTGCGCGGGCGTTGCGGCAACCTCAACACTCTTTGCTAGATATTGGGCCTTGCTGACTGGGTCCCGCTCTCAGCCGAGGTGGATCGGTAACGATCTGTCGCACAGGGTAGCGCCATCTCATACTTCGCCTATTACTGGAGTTGAGCGATTCAAGGAACAAACTCCGCGATCAGGCGTGGAAGGTCCGCCGGGTGAGTCACCTCGACCACCTGGCACCCGGCGGCGCGGGCGCTTGCGATCCCGGCGGCGGAGTCCTCGAAGGCGATCGCTCGCGTCGCACCCAGACGATCCATGGCCAGTCGATAGGGTTCGGGATCCGGCTTGAGAGCCTTGACCTCATTGCCGTAGACAGCCGCTCCGAGTAACGGAAGTACGCCTTCTCTCAACAGGATAGGTTCAATTTCTGTCCGTCCACTTGATGTAACAACAGCTAACCGATACTCGTGACAGACTGTTAGCGCATCCACAGCAGCTTGAGGGACCACTCGTTTCTGAGCTGTGAGGTCTCTAAACGCCTTCTTTTTCAATATGTAAAGAGGCATTAGTTCATCAATCGAATAAACTATTGGCCCGATCTTGTCTAAAGTAGACAACATCTGGCGATCAGAGATTCCGATGCACTTCGTCTGGTAGTAGTCCCAGTCCAGGTGGATTCCTTTGGTCAGCAGGAGATCCCGCCAGCACTGGAAGTGCAGGGGTTCGGTATCAGCCAGGACGCCGTCGAAATCAAAAAGCAGCGCCGGCAGTTCTAAGTTCTTCAAATGACTTGATCTCACTGAGTGAATCGGACGCTGCGGGCCGTCGTCTGGAAGATCGGCTCGAAGCGTTGGAAGTCGTTCTCGGGCGATACGAAGATGAAGTAGTAAAGGACCGTGCCGCGGTCGATGGTGATCACGACGTCGATTTCCCTGGTGTTCGGGAACGGGGATTCCGAAGACAGCCGGGTGACATAGGCATTCGAGCCGTCGATGACGATCTGCTGCGACTGGACTTCCACCTTGACCCCCTGGTTCGACTGGGCGACCTGCTGGAGGAAGGCCTTCGTGTCGCGGTCCAGACTCACCTTGCCGCCCTGCACCTGCGACGTGCCAGCCATGATGCCGTAGCCGATGGCGGTGTTGCCTCCCTGCCCCTTGACAAGACCTTCCTTTGGCGCGAGTGTAATCCCGTTCGAGCCATCATTCTGCTTTTCGAAGCCTTCGGGATACGAGAATGCGACTCCCCCGCCCTGGTAGGTCAGCGTGCGGCCCGAGAGGGTCAACTTGGGCTGTGACGCCGCCTTCGGAGTGGGCTGGGCTTGCGCGGCGGCGGGTTTCGCCACTGCCGGGAGCTTGGCGATGGTTTGCTTCATTTTGGCGAGGTCGCCCTCGTTCTGGCCATAGGTTCGTTTGGGCAGGTAGGGGATCTCTTTTTCGACAGATTTGACGCGGTTGCCGGGATTCGGGTGCGAGGAGAAGAATTCGACCAGTTTGCTGTTGCCGCGGCTGGCTTCGGCCTGCAGTTTTTCGAAGAACCGGGCCATCTCGATGGGGTCGTAACCCGCCTTGGCCATGGTGTGCATGCCGAGCAGGTCGGCGTCGCTTTCGGCGCCTCGGGAGTATTTCATCAGGACGGAATTGGCGCCGAGACCGATGCCGAGTTGGGCCAGGTTGCCGAGCATCGATCCGCCGCCGCCTGCCAAGGCTCCGCCGAGCGTGGCGATGATGGCGATGCCCTGCGACTTGGATGCCTGGTTGGTGCCGTGGCGAAGGACGACGTGGGAGAGTTCGTGGGCGAGGACGCCGGCCAGTTGGGCTTCGCTCTCGGCGGCGGTGATGAGGCCGGTATGAACATACATGGGTCCGCCCGGCAGGGCGAAAGCGTTGATGCTGTCTTCCTTGACCACCTTAAAGTAGAAGGGGTACTTGTCGAGTTCGCCGCGTTCGACCAGGCGGTTGCCGATGCGGTTGACGTAATCGGTCAGGGATTTGTCGGAGACCACGACGAGCTGTTTTTCGATTTCAGCGGCGGCTTCGCGGCCGAGCTGGACGTCCTGGTCCTTACTGAACAGGTTCCAGCCCGGTTTGGGCAGTTTACGCGCGCCGGCGGCGAAGAGCAGGACAGCCGTGGCCAGCAGGCCAATCGTCAGTCGTTTACGCATCGTCATCGAATCCTCCTTGCTGTCATAATGACCAGTATGACGCCCACAGAAAAAATTTGGCACAACGGCCGCTTCATCGGTTGGGATGATGCGCGGATCCATGTGCTATCACATGTCGTCAGCTACGGCAGCAGCGTTTTCGAAGGCGTTCGCTGCTATGAAACACTCTCCGGTCCGGCCGTTTTCCGCCTTCGCGAACACACGCGCCGGCTGCTCGATTCGGCCAAGATCTACCGCATTGCGGTGGACTATTCTCTTGAACAACTGATGGATGCCCAGGTGGAACTCGTACGGTTGAGCGGTCTAAAGTCATGTTACATCAGGCCGATCATCCTGCGCGGCTACGGCGGCGTGGGCGTGCTGCCTTCAAACAACCCGACAGAGATCTTCCTGGCCTGCTGGGCATGGGGCAAGTACCTGGGCGAAGAGGCCCTGGCGGAGGGCGTCGACGTCTGCATATCCTCATGGACGCGGATCGCCCCCAACACGTTGCCGGTGCTGGCCAAGGCCGGGGCCAACTACATGAACTCGCAGTTGATCCGCATGGAAGCCGACCGCAACGGCTACGCCGAAGGCATTGCGCTGGACTCGAACGGGGCCATCAGCGAAGGGTCGGGCGAGAACATTTTCGTCATTCGCGACGGCAAGATGCATACGCCGCCGCTGAGTTCGAGCGTGTTGCCGGGGATCACGCGGGATACGATCGTGACGCTGGCGCGCGACCTGGGCGTGCCGGTGGTTGAGACGGTGCTGCCGCGCGAACTGCTCTACATCGCCGACGAGATTTTCTTCACAGGCACGGCCGCCGAGGTCACGCCTATCCGGACGGTGGACAAGATGCAGATCGGATCGGGCCGGCGTGGGCCGATCACGGAGAAACTGCAGAAGGCGTTTTTCGACATCGTGGAGGGCCGCGCGGCCGACACGCATGGGTGGTTGACGCCGATAGCGCCACAGTGAAGGTGTAATTGCTTGTGTTGGATACTTGTGGAAGAGGGCGGGCTGAAGCCCTTCGCAGGCTGAAGCCTGCCCCACCGGGCAATCCGGGCCGCGGAAGCCGCTCCCGATGTCTTCACCTCCCCCGAGATTTAACAAGCGGAGCGGCCCCGCGGCCCGAACTCTTAAGACTGTACACGGAAGACGCGCCCGGCTGGAAGAGATTTCCACGCCGGGCCGCGTTGTTTTTGACAGAAATAAGCTGTCTGGAATGAATAGGTTGCGAACCGCCCCTTGTGGGCATCTTGTGGATAAAACAGAATGGCTGTGAATTGTTCCGGTTTTGACGTCTCGACCGGCTCCTATGTGGAGCTTGGGTTCGACCGGTTGATTGCTTCGGTGGACACGCCCATCACCGCGCCCCGGAGCGGGCCGTGGCTGGCGCCGGGCTTCATCGACTTGCAGGTGAACGGGTTCAAAGGCGTGGATTTCTGCGCCGCCGGCGCCAGCCTGGACGAGATAGGCGCGGCGATCGACGCCATCCTGGCGACGGGCACGACGCGGTTTTTCCCGACGGTGATCACGGGTTCGCCCGAGACGATGTTGGGGTCGCTGAAGATGCTCGCCCATGCCCGGAAGGCTCTGCCCAGGGGCGGGGCGATGGAGGCGTTCCACGTCGAGGGTCCGCACATTTCGCCGGCCGACGGTCCGCGGGGGGCGCATCCAAAGGACGCGGTACGGCCGCCTTCGATCGGCGAATTTGAACGCTGGCAGGAGGCGGCTGAAGGCCATATCCGGCTGGTGACGGTGTCGCCGGAATGGGATGGCGCACGCGCCTATATCGAGCACATCACCGGCCAGGGGGTTGTGGCGGCGATCGGGCATATGGATGCGAACCAGGCGCAGATCGACGCGGCTGTGCAGGCCGGAGCGACGTTATCGACCCATCTCGGCAACGGGGCAGCCGCTTCCCTGCCCCGCCACCCCAATTTTCTTTGGAGCCAGATGGCCGAAGACCGTCTGGCAGCGAGCCTGATTGTTGACGGCATCCACCTGGGCAAAGCGTTCCTGACGGTCGCGCTGCGGGCGAAGGGGCTGGAGCGGGCGGTTTTAATCACTGACGCCGTGGCGCCTGCCGGTTGCGCGCCGGGCCCGTACAAACTTGGCGAAGTCGATGTCATCCTGCATCCGGAGGGCAAAGTGACTCTGACCGACGGGCAGCGGTTGGCCGGATCAAGCCTGCATATGGACCGCGGAGTTGAAAACCTGATGCGGCTGTGCGGACTCTCGCTGCGAGAGGCGGTGACCATGGCGACGCGGAATCCGGCTCGCGTTGGGCGGGTCGCCGGACGGCAGCGGGGACTGGCGCCTGGGGAGCGCGCCGACATCGTCGAGTTGGATTATGACGAGCAGGGGAAGTCGATTCGGGTGCTCAGGACGTGGCTGGATGGCGAACTGGTTTTTGAAGCGGCGTGAAGAACCGGCCATGCCATGAGTTTTGCGGCCACCTGGAATTTCCAGGATTCTTCGTGATATTTCATGTAGTCTCAAGGCATGGAGAGCACGGCTTCCCTATCCACGGCGATCGATGCCGAATTGAAAGCGGCGTTGACGAGGTACTGTAAGCGCCGCGGTCTCAAGATCCGCCACGTGGTTGAACAGGGTCTTCTGGAGCAGCTCGAAGACGAGATCGACCGCCAGGCGTGGCTGGCCCGCCGCGACGAGCCAACTGTTCCCATCGAAGCCGTACTTTCGGCGCGCCGCGGCTCTTAGGCGATGGCCGCAGCCTACCGCGTCGAGTTCACACGCAGCGCGAAAAAGGAGTTTCTCACACTGCGCCAGGATGTCCAGGACCAGGTGCTTGAGGCGATCGAGGTCATCCGGCAGAACCCTTCGACAACATTGGTCCGAATCAGAAAGCTCACCGGCGTGGAATCCGTCTACCGATTCCGGGTAGGCGACTACCGTGTCCTCTATGAATTGCGCGCCCTCCAGTTGGTTATCTTTGTCATCAAGATCGGCAACAGGCGGGAGGTCTACCGGGCGTTCTGAACCGGCGGATTGGTGCGAAGGGCTTCCCACTACACCCATTTGCGTGACACAATAGCTGGCGGCTCCCTGTTGAATGTAATTCGTGTAATACAGGATGGAGGCTGATGCACAACCACCCGCGCGCATGGATCGATGAGTTTCTGTCGTTCAAGCGGATCGCCATCGTAGGCGTATCCCGCAATGCAAAGCACTTCAGCCGGATGGTGCTGGACGAGTTCGTCAAACGCGGCTACGACGTTTTCCCCGTGAATCCGAACGCCGATGAGATCGCGGGACTGGCCTGCGCGAGGAGTCTTGACGCGGTGGAGCCGTTGCCGGAAGGCGTGATGGTGATGACGCCATCGAGCCAGTCCTGCCCGATCGTGGCGGAGTGCGCGGCGAAAGGCGTGAAACTGGTTTGGCTCTACAAGGCGGTTGGCGGCGGCGCGGTGTCGCCGGAAGCCGTCGAAAGCTGCGACAAACTGGGCGTGCGCGTCATTGCAGGGGAGTGCCCTTTCATGTTTTTCCCCAACACGACGTGGTTCCACAAGCTCCACGCGGGTTGGAGAACGCTTACCGGGACGATGCCGCGGTAGCGGCTCTCCCGAAAATCGCGCCTGGGGACCCGTCGAAAATCACGCCTGTAAACCCGCTCTCTGCGTTCGCGGCCTCGCCGCGGCGCGACTTTCATCGCCATCGGCGGTCCGCAAGGACCGAGGGGCCTGGGTTGTATTGCCGCATTGGTAAACTCAATCTCGTGACGTTGAGCCGGAGAGAGGCGCTGGCGCTTGTGCCGGGCCTGGCGTTCGCACAGAGCGGCGATGGACTGCGCCTGGGCGGTCCGGCGGAGGAGAAGGCGCTGAGGCGCTGGATTGTCTGGCTGGCGGAGGCATTGTATGCCATGCAGCCGTTGCTGCCGGCCGATGTGAAGGACTGCTCGGGGTTCGTTCGGTTCTGTTACCGGGAAGCGTTGCGCAGGCATGACAGCGAGTGGGCCGAACAGTTGGGGCTGGACGGGATTCCGGCGCTGCCCGACGCCAAGGGCGCCTCTGATATCCATGCGCGATTGGGCGGCGCGGTGTTCCGTGTCAGACCGGGCCGTTACAGTCCGGGCGACGAACGCAACGGCAGCTACCGGCATTTCGCCGACGTCGAGCATCTGATGCGGTTCAACTGCCGCCGGGTGGCCGGCGAGTTGCGCGCGGCGCGGCCGGGCGACCTGCTTTTCTACAGGCAACTGGCGCCATCTCAGCCGTTTCACTCGATGGTGGTGACGGGCGAGGGAGTGGTGTACCATACGGGTCCGGAAGGCAAATGGGCGGGCGAAGTGAGGCGGCTGACTTTTGAGGAACTGCGGCGGCATCCGCAGCCGCGGTGGCGGCCCGAGATTGGCAATCCGAACTTCCTCGGCGTGTTCCGTTGGACTATTCTGGAGCGGGGCTAAAGCATGAGATCGACCTCGGTTCTTTGGGCAGCCGTGCTGCTGGCCGGCTTGAGCGCTCCGGCGCAAGTAGACGAAGCGCGGCGCTACTTCTCGCTGTCAATGGAAGGGCCCGTGCGCGCGGGCGGGACTGTTCCGGTGCGTGTGTCGGCGCAGGGAGTCGATACGCTTGAATTCCGGCTGTACCGGGTGAACGATCCGGTGAAGTTCTTCGAGACGCTCAGCGATGCGCACTCGGCGGGTCAAGCTCCGCGGCGGCGGCCAAAAGCTGTTACGCCGATCGAGAAGTTCGATGAATGGCGTCGAGGTGTCCGCATTGCGATTCGCGAACTGGGCCGGGCGCAGTTTGGGTCTGAACAGCGGCGGGCGATACGGGCATGGTTGAATCCGCCGGTGAAAGCGCCGGCGCGGGTTCCTTCGGCGAAGGGCGTGGCGTCGGAGTATGCGCAGACGCCGCTGCTGAATCCGCAACAGGTGGTCCGGGTTTGGAAGCAGCCGGTGAAGGCGAGGACCCGGTGGGATAGCGTCACTGTGCCGGTCCAATTGAGCCAGAAGGGGCTGTATCTGCTGGAGGCCACCGACGGGCGGCTGCAGGCCTACACGATCCTGTCAGTCACCGATCTGGCGCTGCTGACCAAGGCCGAGCCGGGGCGAGTCCTGGTGCGGGTGGTGGACCGCGGAAAAGGCGCGCCGGTGGACGGCGTGGCGTTACGGTTGTTCGACCAATCGCGCGCCGAGGTCGCGGGCGAACAGACGACGGCCGGCGGCCAGGCATTTGAATGGCGCAGTCAATTGAACCATCCTGAAGGGCTGCTGGTGACAGCGAGGAAAGGCGACGAGTTTGCCGTCACCACGATCGAATCCTGGGCGATGGGCGGCGATCGTGAAGAGTTGACCGGCTACGTCTACACGGACCGGCCCGTATACCGTCCAGGGCATCCGGTTCATGCGCGGGCCATCGTGCGGCGGCCAACTCTTCAAGGCTACGAACTGCCCTCCGAATCCAATGTGGAGATCGAGATCACCAACCCTGACGACGGCACTGTGTTGAAGAAGCAGGTGCGGCTGTCGGCTGCCGGCACGGTGTCGGCGGATGTGAATCTGGCGGCCGATGCGCCGCTCGGTTATTACGCGGTGAAGGTGACCAGCGGCGAGGCGGCCACCTATGGCGGTTTCCATGTCGAGGAGTACCGCAAACCTGAGTATGAAGTGCGCGTCCGGACCGGCCAGACCCGCATTCTGCAAGGCGAGCAAGCGGAGTTCCAGGCGTCGGCCAGATATTACTACGGCGAGCCGGTGACCAATGCAAAGGTTGAATGGTCGCTGTACCGCAGCCGGTCGTGGCCGCCATGGTTCGATGCCGATGAAGCGGAGATGGATGGAGGTTCGGACGAGGAAGGGGCCGACGGCATCTCCTATGGGTCTGAGATGGTGGCGGAGGGCAAGGGCGAGTTGGACGGTCAGGGGCGGATCACGATCCGCGTGCCCACGTCCCGCGCCAAGACCGATCTGCGTTACGGCCTGCAAGTGAATGTGACCGACTCGGCGGGCCGTGAAATCTCGGGCGCGGCGTCTTTGACGGCGACGCGCGGACCGTTCTTCATTTCAGTCGAACCGGCAAGATATGTGACCGCGCGGGGCGCCGAAGCGCGGCTGCACGTCCAGACGCGGGACTACGACGGCAAACCGGTGAGCGGCGTGGCCTTTCAGGTCAGCGTCTCCGAACACATATGGAAGAAGCTGGCGCAGGCCGCGTTCACGACATTGAGCGGAACCACGGGCGCAAACGGCCGCGGCAGCGTTTCATTCATTCCACCAAAGGGCGGCATTTACAGGGCGCGTGTGACGGCCGGCGGGCCGGCCGGCGTCACGCTGGATGACGACTGCTATCTGTGGGTGGAGGGTGCGGGATTCGATTTATCGGGCCAAGAACGTATCCAGATTGTCCCGGACAAGAAGAGCTACAAGGCGGGCGAGACGGCGAAGCTGCTGGTGGTGACCGGCGGGCCTGCGCATGTCTGGGTAGCGGCGGAAGCGCGCGGCGTATTGTGGCAGCGCTGGGTCGAGGTCAAGGAATCATCGGTGACGGTCGAGGCGAAGATCGAATCGTCCTGGGAGCCGAATGTCTACATCGAGGCGGTGTTCGTTCGCGACGACGTACTGCACCGCGGCTCGAAGATGGTGAAAGTTCCGCCGTCGGAGAAGTTGCTCACCGTGGATGTCGCGGCGGACAAGGCAACGTATCAGCCGGGAGAACCGGCAGTGTTCAGGGTGAACGCGACTGACTCGCACGGCAAGCCGGTGGCGGCCGAATTCAGTTTGGGCGTGGTCGATGAGTCGATCTACGCTGTGAAGCGCGAAGCGGTACGGGATATCAAGGACGTCTTTTATGGCCAGCAATGGAACCGTGTGGGCACGGACTCGTCGCTGTCGTTTTACTTTGGAGGGGCGGCGGGCAAGAGCCGGGTGCAACTCGCCTCGGGTCTTGCGCCCAGGACGGTCCGATTCGGGCAATTAAAAGACGAACGGCTGGCGGAGCCGCGCGTCCGCAAGGAGTTTCCCGACACGGCCTATTGGACGCCGGCGTTGATGACCGGCTCCGACGGCAAGGGCGAGGTGCGGTTCGCGTTCCCCGATTCGTTGACCACATGGCGGGCGACGGCGCGCGGCGTGACGGCGGACACGAAGGTCGGGCAGGCCATTGCGCGGACGCTGGTCAGGAAGAATCTAATCGTGTCGGTGGCCGCGCCCAGGTTCTTCACGGAAGGCGATGAGGTGGTTCTGCCGTTGATCGTTCGCAGTTCCCTGCCCTCGACGGTACAAGTCAAGGTCAGCCTGGATGCGACAGGGCTGGAGTTTATCGAAGGCGGGGCCAAGCAGGTTCAAGTAGAGCCGAAAGGCGAGGCGGTGGTTGACTACCGCGTGCGCGTGAAGCAGGGCAAGGAGGTCACTCTGCTGGCCAAGGCGCTCACCGGGCAGGAGTCCGACGCGCTGGAACTGAAACTGCCAGTCGAGCCGCCTGGACTCGATTACGTGACTTCGAAGAGTGGGGTGATCGAAGCTCAAACCACCGAGCGGGCGGCGATGGCGTTTGACGCGCGATCGATCCCGCATACGCGGACGCTGGAGTTGGAGGTTGCGCCGTCGGTGGCGGGCACGCTGTTTTCGGCGCTTGATTACTTGACCTCTTACCCCTATGGATGCACCGAGCAGACGATGTCGAGTTTCATGCCCAACATTGTCGTGGCGCAGGCGATGAAGACATTGAAACTGCCCGATGCGATCGACAAGCGCGCGCTCGACAAGAAGGTGAAAGTCGGATTCGAGAGGCTTGCGGCGTTGCAGCACGACGACGGCGGATGGGGCTGGTGGGAGTCGGATGAGACCGATCTATTCATGACGGCCTACGTCGCCTGGGGTTTGAAGGAAGCCGAAGACGCCGGGTATGCCGGCTACGATTACATGGCCGGACGGGCAGCCGGCGCGGTACGAAAGCAGTTTGACCGGGCAGCGCCGAAGACGAAGGCCGATATCAGGGCCTGGCAGTTGCACGCGCTGGCCCGGATGGGCAAGGCGAACAAGCGGGACATGGACTCGGTCTGGGACAGGCGGAGCGAATTGACCAGCCTGGGCTGGGCGCTGATGGGCCTGGCCAGCCAGTCGATGAAGGACTCGCGGACACAGCAGATCGGGTTGCAGTTGGACGTGATGGCGAAACGTGAGGGTCCGTATGCGTGGTGGCCCGCCGAGCGGGACATCATGCTGGACTTCGCCATGGACGCCTCGACCGAGGCGACCGCGTTCGCGCTGAAGTTCATGGCGGCCGACAACGCCAATTCGCCTTTGGTCACGCCCGCCGCCAAGTGGCTGTTGTCCAAACGAACTCACGGGGCGCGCTGGCAGAGCACCAAACAGACGGCCTTCGCCGTATTTGGACTGACCGAGTATCTCAGCCGGACGCGGGAGCTTGAACCGGACTTCACGGCGCGGGTGACGCTGAACGGGCGCGAGATCCTGCGGCGCAGGTTCACGTCACGCGACGTCTTCGAGAAGCCTGTGAAGGTGGCTCTCACGGGGTCGGAAACGGGCCAGTCGTTTGACCTGCGGGTGGAGAAGTCCGGCGAAGGACGCCTCTATTGGACGGCCAAGACGGCCATGCGGATATTGGCCGACAGCGTGACCGAGCCGGCGGATTCAAAGCTGAGCGTGCGCAGGGAGTATTTCATACTGTCGCCGGTGAACGAGGGCGGCCGGATTGTCTACCAGTTGAATCCGTTCGACGGGCAGGCAAAGCAGGGCGATTTGATCGCCTGCCGGTTGACGGTCAGCGGCGCGGACCACCGTTATGTCCTGATCGAAGACCCATTGCCGGCGGGCGCGGAGGTTGTCGCGAGAGACGACCTGTATCAGGTGAAAGGCGCACCGCCGTGGTGGCGGGCGGCCTGGGCGCGGCGTCAGGTGAGGGACACAAAGATGGGATTCCTTGAATCGTGGCTGCCGAAGGCGGGCGCCGAGTTCATGTACCTGTTCCGGGTGACCACGGCGGGCACGATTCAAGCGAGCCCGGCGCGGGTCGAGCCGATGTACCAGCCGGAGATTTTCAGCTCGTCGGCGGCTGGGAAGTTCGAGGTGAAGAGGCCATGACGGTGCGAGAGACGTTCAAATTGGCGGCGGGCGACGTGAGGTCGAAGCCACTGGCGCCGTTCATTGGCGCTGCGGCCGTGGTGGTCTGGTGGAGCTTGTTTTACCTCTGGCTTGGCCTGCCGCTGGGCGGATTTGCGGCGCTGGCCGCCGTGGTGGTGGTCGGCATGTTGCTGACAGGCGGCCTGGGCGTTATGGTTCAGCAGTCGTTGACGTTCTACAGGCAGGAGGACGGCAAGACGTCGCGACTGTTCCTGTCAGGCGCTTTCTGGGTGGCGGCACTGGACTTTGCACTTGTTGGACTGGCGCTGCCGTGGTGGCTGATCCACTGGGTCCCGGGGTTTCAGAGCATGGGCGCGCAGGCGGCAAGCGCGGCGGTGCGATTCACGCTGGCGGTCTTTCTGTTCGTGACCACCTGGCTGCTGCTCTGCGCGGTGATGCGGAGGGTGATGGAACGCGATGGAGAAGATAGTTGAAATCCGGCCGGGACGCCGCCTGAAGCTGGTTGAAGGCGACATCACGCGCATCCCTGTCGACGCGATGGCAAACGCGGCCAACGGATCACTCGCCGGAGGCGGCGGCGTTGACGGGGCGATCCACCGTGCCGGGGGACAGGCAATCATGCGGGAGTTGGACGAGATCCGGCCAGTTGTGGGACGAGTTCCCGCTGGACAGGCGGTGGCGACCACGGCGGGACGGCTGCCGGCGAAGTGGGTGTTTCACGCCGTCGGCCCCATCTACCGCGATGGTGCAAGCGGCGAGCCCGATGCGCTGAGGAGCTGCTACCGGACTTGTTTGCGGATGGCCGGGGAGCGCGGCGCGCGGACGATCAGTTTTCCGTCGATCAGCACGGGCGTCTATGGATACCCGCTGCCTGAGGCGGCTCGAATTGCCGTTGGCGAGGCGGTACGCTTCCTGCGCGAGGATGCCGGATGCGTCGAAGAGATCCTCCTCGTGCTGTTTGGGCGGGATGCGTATGAAGAGTACAACAGGGCGCTCACTGGCGCGTTGTCACTCGAGGCCGGCGGGTAGTCCCTTCACAGTCCATGCAAGCACGGCGGCGCGGCCGTGCTTCCTGATGAGCGCGGCGACGGCGGCCTGGGCGTTACGGTAGGCGGCGCGCAGCCGGGTCTCTGATGTTGGGCGCAACAAGTTGAGTTCGGTCGAAGCAGCCAACGGCGCGGGCGGAACAGCGCCGGGTTGTTCAAGTTCCTGCACCAGACCCTCGCCAAACCAGCGCGGCAGTTTGGCCCGGCTGGCGATGATCACATGGAGCATCTCATGGGTCAAGACGGACTCCAATCGACGCTCCGAGATCAGCCGGGCGGCGCTTTGCAGGTGGATGACACGGCCGCGCGTGGCGGCGACGACGAAGCCGGGCTCGCCGGTTGCGTCGCGGTAGACATCGATGCCGGGATAGACGCGGATCTCAGGACGGATGGACGCGGTCATGTCCGTCAGTTGCTCGGCGCGGGCCAGGGCGCGTTCAGCGGCGGTGGACAATGGTCCGGCGGGGATGGCCGTGGTGGCGAGGATGTCCGTGCGGTTGGTCTTCGAAGAGACCCAGTGGATGTCCTGGGCCGAGACCCCAATCCTGGTCCCGGGAAAGTATGCGGCCAGGATCTGACGGAAGTCGTGTCCGGCCAGGCCACGCTGTTCGGCGCCGGTCTGGCAGAGTCCGGCGCCATGGCCGCGGCCCCATCCGCTGAAGACAACTTCGTCTGCGCGCACCTGGAGAGAGAAGAGTTTGCTGCGCAGTTTGTCCCATCCCAGGGCGCGTCCCACGCGGAGATAGAACTGTTCGGCGTCATGCGGGCGGCCATTGAGCAGAAGGGATGCAACGCGTCCGGTGGCCGTGCGGCGGCCGATCTCGATGGAGTCAATCGAGGGCAGCCGCAATGCCCCGGCAAGCGCCGTGAGCGGGTAGGCGACGGTCCAGTTCCGCCGTCCGGCGGAGAGGCAGAAATCGTCCTGGACACCCCGAAGATAGGGCCGCGCGGCCCCGTGCCAAACGGCGCCGGCGTTTTCGGTGTGACCGCCGCAATGCTCGGTGTAGAAGATGCGGGCGGGTTTGCCGCCGTACCAGAGGATGAGACCTTGGGTGGCTTCGGCGGCGGCGCGGTGGCGCGCGGTGACCGAACGGACTAGAAGGTCCTGGCAGTGGGTGGTTTCGCAGAGGTCGAAGCCGTTGGCGCGGTGGCGGCCCAGGTTGGCCCGGGCAAAGGTGCGGGCGGCAACCGCCATCGCCTTCAGAGCTTCCACCGACTTGAACCCGCCCGCTTCGCCCGCCACGGCCGCGGCGACATACTCTTCGATGTCCATCGAGACGGGCTTCGCCTGGCCGGCGAGTTTCACGCGCACGGTCTGGCCGGCCGCGCAGAATGCGGCGGCGACGAAGATCAGCGCAAGCCAGCACGCCATGCGGCGAAGACCTCCCCAGCGATGGGCGCGGCGTCAGCGCCGCCGGTCCCTTGAAAGAGGAAGACGGCCAGCGCGATGTCGCGATTGAATCCGGCAAACCATGCGCCTTCCTTGGTTGTGCCGGTTTTGCCCGAAACGCCGACGCCGGCGGCCGCCGATGTCCCCCGTTTCACCGATTCATCCAGCCCGTCATAAACGGGGGCAAAGCGTGGTTCATGCGAGAGACGGTCCACAGCTAACCGACGGTAGGCGCGGGCCAGCGCAAGCGGCGTGCACTTGACGCCCTCGATGCCGAGCGCCTGAAGCACGAGCGCGTCGCGGGTCCCCGCGATGCCGGCGGCGAGGCCGTGGGCTTGGAGTTCGCGCCACAGGACCTCGGGGAGCATCCGCGCCGCCATTGCGGCAAACCAGCAGTTGCACGACAACGCCAGAGCCTCGGCGGCGGTGAGCGGCTCGCTTGTTGACGGATGACTGCAATCCAGGCGCTGGCCGGCAATGGTCAACCGGCGGCGGCACACCATCGACTCGACGCCGCCCCGCAGCAGCGCTTTCAGCGTGAATGGCTTGATCGCCGAGCCGGGCGGCGATTCGCCGGTTTTCATCCAATCCGGCCGCTGGCGGGCGAGCAGCGCGCCGTCGGAAATGCGCAGCACGGCCGCCGACCCGCCGCGCCCGTTGAAGGCGCGGTTGACGGCATCCTGCAGCGTCGCTTGCATCATTTCTCGTCAGGAAGCCATTCCGAACAGCGGCCGGTACTTGTCCGGCATCCGCACGGGGCGGCCGGTCGAGTCCAGGAAGACGTGCTTCGTTTCGCCGGTGACGAGCAGTTGGCCGGTCTCGGCGTTGCGGATTTCGTAGGCGAAGGTGAGCATACGCGGATTGGCTTCGGCGATGCGGCCTTCCGAGAGGATCTCGTCGTCATAGAGTGCCGGAGCGTGGTAGCGGCAATGGACGTCGACGACGGCGAGGCGGAGCTGGTCGTCGCGTTCCATGTCGCGGTAGCGGACGCCCCGGATGCGGCACAGTTCGGTTCGGGCCATCTCCATCCAAACCAGATAGTTGGCATGATAGACGACTCTCATCTGGTCGGTTTCGGCGTAGCGGACACGGAACCGGACCTGGGATTTTTCGGGAAGCTGCACGACCCATCTTATCCTGCAAGCAGGCGCTGAAACGGCGGTTCGCCGGGCGGCGTCTGCTAGGATGGCGATTGATCCGATGAAGATTGAAGTCCTGTTTTTCGGCATGGTGAAGGAGATCACCGGCCAGCCAGACATGGTTGCGGAGTTGGACAATGGCGCGACAGTTGACGCCGCCTTCGAACACTTCGCCGCCCAGTTCCCCGCCCTGCGGCCGATGTCGCGGAGCCTTGTGCTGGCCGTGAACCAGCAGTTCGTCCCGCGCACGCGCCCGTTGAAGGACGGCGACGAACTGGCGTTCATGCCGCCGGTAAGCGGCGGATCGGTCGAATGGCTGCAAATGATCGCTGATCCGCAGGGGCACTTCTTCGCCATCACCCGCGATCCGATCGACGCCCAGGCGTTGTGCGCGCGGCTGGTTGAAGGGCGTGACGGCGCAGTGGTCACCTTCGATGGCGTGGTGCGGAACAACTCGAAAGGACGTCAGACCATTTTTCTCGAATACGAAGCCTATGAGGCGATGGCGGTGCAGGTGATGGCGCGCATCGGGCGCGAGGTTGCCGCATCGCATGAAATCGGCCGGATCGGGATTGTCCACCGGGTCGGGCGGTTGGAGATCGGCGAATCGAGCATCGCCGTCGTGGTGACGTCTCCCCACCGGAAGGCGGCGTTCGAGGCATGCGCCGATGCGATGGACCGGGTGAAGAGACTGGTGCCCGTTTGGAAGAAAGAGCATTTCGCCGATGGCGAGGTGTGGGCGGAGGGCGCTTGGGACGCTACCGTATCGCCGGCCTGACCGCCGCTGCCGGCGTGCTCGCGCTTGCAGCCGCCGTGCTTGCCCAGGACCAGCCCACGTTCAAAGTGGACGTGCGCCTGGTGCGCATGTTGGCCACGGTGAAGGACCCGATGGGGAAACTCGTTGGAGGTTTGGACAGGACGGACTTCCGCGTCTTCGACAACGGCGTTCCCCAGGATATCGCGCTGTTCGAGCGCAACACCGAACAACCGCTCTCGATCGCCCTATTGGTGGACACCAGCCGTTCGACGGAGCGCGAGAAACGGTACGAAGTCGACAGTATCAACAAGTTCGTCTCCAGGTTGACCGGCGAGGGCAACCCAGGCGATACCCTCGCGCTGTTCAGTTTCAACACGGATGTCACCGCTCTAACAGGCTTCACACGCGCCCGTGGCGTGATCCGCGGCGGACTCGGAGAGTTGAAGAGCGAGGGCGGCACGGCCCTCTATGACGCAATCTATCTGGCCGCCGGCGAACTCCGCCGCCGCGAGGGCCGCCATGTCGTCCTGGTGGTCAGCGACGGCGGCGATACCGTCTCCAGGCTTCCATTCCAGAAGGCGCTTGAGGCGCTTCACAGCGCAGACGCGGTACTCTACGCCATTGTCACCGTGCCGGTGAAGGGCGAGGCCGGGAGAAATCTACGCGGCGAGAACGCATTGATCACCCTCTCGACATGGACAGGCGGACAGTTCTTCATGCCCACGCCGGGCGCGGACCTCGACGATGCCTTCGCGCGAATCATCCGCGACCTGCGTACACAGTACCTGCTCGGCTTCTATCCGAAGAACCTGCCCCCAACCAAGGAGCGTTTCCACAAGGTCACCCTCGAAGTGGGCCGCGACCGCCACACTGTTTCCTCGCGCAACGGCTACTATTCCGACGACATCCCGCCCGCCTCGCTTCAGGGTGGTCCCAAACCGTTGGAAGCGCCCCCTGGGGTACGATGAATCATGGAGGGCATTTTGCCGAAGTCGAAAGCGCCGGCGCAGACCTTTGAAGAGGCCTACTATCTCAAGAAGCTGGTGGAGACCCAGGCCCCGGTCAGGGTGAAACTGGTGACCGGCGAGCAGTACGAAGGCTCGATCGAATATTGGGACGCGGGCTTCATCCGGCTGACCCGAGGGGACGGCCCTAACCTATTCATTTATAAAGAACAGCTTCGTTATATCGAAGAACTCGATAAGGACTGACCCACTTTCCCACCCCATGCCCGGATATCTGGAAACCGCCATCGACATCGCGCGCGAAGCTGGTTCGCTGCTCGCGCATTTCTACGAACGGCGTATCGGCTTCGAACTGAAAGGCGACTACGACCTGGTGACCGAAGCCGACCGCGCCAGCGAAAAACTTGTCGTCGAACGCCTCAACTCCTACTTCCCCGCTCACTCCGTCCTCGGCGAAGAGGGCGGGCTGCGCGATAACAAATCTGAATTCCGCTGGTATGTCGATCCGCTCGACGGGACGACGAACTTCGCCCACGGCTACCCGATGTTCAACGTCACGCTGGCCCTCGAGCGCGACGGCGAGATGCAGTGCGGCGTCATCTTCGATCCGCTGCGCCAGGAGATGTTCGCCGCCGAACTGGGCGGGGGCGCATTCCTGAACGGACGGCGTATCCATGTGTCACAGGCTGCACAACTGGAAGTGTCGCTGTTATCGACCGGATTTCCGTCGCGCAAGCGCCATGAGAACGTAAACGTACATTTCTTTCATCAGGCGGCGATGGTCACGCATGGGGTCCGGCGCGGCGGGTCGGCGGCGATCGATCTGGCGTATGTGGCCTGCGGACGGCTGGACGGATTCTGGGAGTTTGGCCTGAATCCATGGGACATGGCGGCCGGCCTGCTTCTCGTTCGAGAGGCTGGCGGACGCACCTCCGACATGCTGGGCGGACCGGCTCTGCTCGACGGTAAACACATCGCGGTGACCAATTCGGCGATCCACGACCAGTTGCTCACGCTGTTTGGCGACGTCTTCCAAGGCCGTTACCGCTACCCGATTCCGGGCCTCTGATCGGGCGCGGGTACGCCTTGCCGCGCCTTTACTTCAAGTCCTCCGAAATGCTACCCTAAGCGATTGATAATGCGCACCATCGACCTGATTCAACGGAAGCGGAATGGCGAGGAGTTGCTCTCCGAGGAGATCGACTGGCTAGTATCCAGCTACAACCGGGGAGAGATTCCCGATTACCAGATGTCCGCCTTCCTCATGGCCGTGTTCTTCCAGGACATGACCGATGCGGAGGTGGCTGCGATGGTGCAGTCCATCATCGACTCCGGTGAGAAGCTCGACCTTTCATCTGTCGCCGGTCCCAAGGTGGACAAGCACTCCACCGGCGGCGTGGGTGACAAGACCAGCCTGATCGCCGCGCCGTTGGCGGCTGCCGCGGGCATCAAGGTCCCGATGGTTTCGGGCCGTGCGCTGGGCCACACGGGCGGGACTCTCGACAAGTTGGAGTCGATTCCCGGGTTCAACACTCACATCGACCGCGAGCAGTTCATAGCGCAGTTGAACGAAATCGGCATCGCCATGATCGGGCAAAGCGCGACGATGACGCCGGCCGACGGCAAGCTTTATTCGCTGCGCGATGCCACGGCGACGGTCGAGTCGATTCCGCTCATCGCGGCCTCGATCATGTCGAAGAAGCTCTCCGCTTCGCTCGACGGCTTGGTCCTGGATGTCAAGGTAGGCGCAGGCGCGTTCATGAAGCGCCAGATCGATGCCCGCCGCCTGGCCCAGTTGATGACCACCATTGCCCGGCGCGCCGACCTGCGCTGCCAGGCCCTGATCACGGACATGAACCAGCCGCTCGGCTATGCCGTCGGCAACGCGCTCGAGATCATGGAAGTCTCGCAGACTCTGCAGAACTCCGGCCCCGTCGACCTGACGCGCATCTCGCTCGAACTGGCCGCCCGCATGATCCACCTCGGCGGCATCACCGAGTCGCTCGACGACGCCCGCGAAGTGGCCCAGGCGCGTCTGCTCGACGGCTCGGGCTACGCCAAGCTGAAGCAGGTTATCGAGGCCCAGGGCGGCAACTCGCAGGTCCTCGACCGCTTCGACCTGCTGCCCAACGCCACGGGCGCGATGGAGATCACGTCGCCGCGCGCCGGCTTCGTCTCCATGATCGACGCCGAAGAGATCGGCTTCGCCTCGACCATGATCGGCGCGGGCCGCGACACGAAGGATGATGAGGTCGACCCGGCTGTCGGCGTCATCCTGGAAGTCAAATCCGGCCAGCGCGTGGAAGTCGGCTCAGTGCTCTGCCGCCTCTACTACACCAAGGAAACCCGGCTGGAGGAAGCCGCCGAGCGGATCGAGGACGCCTTCCGCATCTCTACCGTCGCGCCTGAAGCGCGTGAACTGATTCTCGAGGTCGTCGGCTAGGACGGGTCCTTCGGGACTCTCTCCGCCGCGAGGCTCCGCGATGGACCGATTCACTGGATTGCTGGGTCTGGTCTTGATCCTGGCCCTCTGCTACCTGCTGTCGACATCAAGAAAATCGATCCGCCCATCGCTGCTGCTCTGGGGCCTCGGCCTTCAGTTCGGCTTTGCATTCCTGGTCCTCAAGACTGACTTTGGCAAACTGTTCGAACTGGCCAGCATAGCGGTCAACGCACTGCTCGAATACACCGAGAGCGGCAGCCAGTTCCTCTTCGGTCCGCTGGGCGCGAAATCCGGACCCTTCGGCGTGGTCTTCGCCTTCCAGGTGCTGCCCATCGTCATCTTCATCGCGTCGCTGTTCTCGATCCTCTATTACTTCGGCGTGATGCAGATCGTCATCAAGGCAATGGCCTGGCTGATGCAGCGCATCATGGGCGCATCGGGCGCTGAATCCACCAATGTCGCCGCATCGATCTTCATGGGACAGACCGAGGCCCCGCTCACCATTCGCCCGTTCCTGCCCCGGCTGACGGAGAGCGAACTGTTCACCGTCATGACCTGCGGCATGGCCCACGTCTCCGGCGCAGTCATGGCCGCCTACGTCAAAATCGCCGGGGTCGATATCAAGCACCTGCTCACCGCCGTCATCATGACCGCACCAGCCACGTTGTTGCTGGCCAAAATGCTGGTGCCCGAGACAGGCACGCCCGAGACCGCCGGCACCGTGAAGATCGAGGTCGAAAAGCCGGGCGTCAACGTCATCGACGCAGCGGCCCGCGGCGCTGGCGACGGTCTTCAGCTTGCCCTGAACATTGGCGGCATGCTGATCGCCTTCCTAGCCCTCATCGCCATGCTGAACGGCATGCTCGGTTGGGTCCATTCCATCGTCGCATTCGTCCCGGAGTCGATGCAGAAGCTGTTCGGCATCATCTTCGCGCCGGTGGCCTGGGTGCTTGGGGTGAGTTGGAAAGACGCCTCGGCGGTCGGCGATTTGCTGGGCACGCGCATGGTGCTCAACGAGTTCATCGCCTTTCTGCGGCTCGGCGAAATCAAGAGCACGCTCGACAACCGCAGTTTCGTCATTTCCACGTTCGCCCTTTGCGGATTTGCCAATTTCAGCTCGATCGCCATTCAGATCGGCGGCATCGGGGCGCTCGCGCCCAGCCGCAAGTCCGACCTGGCGCGCATGGGTTTGAAGGCGATGATGGCCGGGACTCTGGCCAATTTCATGTCGGCCTGTATCGCGGGGCTGCTGCTGTGACCGGCGAAGCCGCCGCCTATCTCCGCCAACGCATCGCCGACTGGCCGGAAACCGCCATAGTGCTGGGCAGCGCCCAGGCGTCGTTCGCTGGCGAACTGATAAACCCGGTCACGATCGACTTCAACGCAATCCCTGGTTGGCCCTCGCCCTCGGTACAGGGCCACGCGGGCAAGTTGATCATCGGTGAAGCCGCGGGAGTCCCGGTGACTCTGATCAGCGGCCGGGTCCATCTCTATGAGGGTTGGACTCCGCAACAGGTCGTCTTCGGCGTCCGCGTACTTGGTTTGCTTGGCTTGAAGCGGCTCATCCTGACCAATGCCGCCGGCGGGATCAACCCGTCTTACCAGCGCGGCCTCCTGGTCCTGATCACCGACCACATTAATCTTCAGGGCTCGAATCCGCTCGTGGGACCAAACGAACCGGAGTTCGGCCCGCGCTTCCCGGACATGACGCGCGTCTACTGCCCGCATCTGCAAGCCAAGGCGATGGAAGCCGCAGCCGAGTGCGGTGTCGAGCTGGGCCAGGGCGTCTATGCGGCCATGCTGGGTCCGTCTTTTGAGACCCCGGCTGAGATCAGGTTCCTCCGCACCATAGGCGCCGATCTTGCTGGCATGTCCACAGTACCTGAGGCCATCACCGCCAACCACATGGGCATCCGCATCCTCGGCATCTCGACGGTCACCAACATGGCCTCTGGTATGCAAGCTGAACTCAGCCACCAGGAAGTTCTTGAAACCGGCATGGCCTCGGCCTCCGCCCTGGCCTCGCTTTTGAGAACACTCCTGCCTAAACTGAAAGCGTGAGCGGCTCCCTGGACCAACTCCTTTCCGCGGCCACAGAGGCGCGTGAGAATGCCCGTCCCGACTACTCCGGCTTCAAGGTCGGCGCGGCGGTAGAGGATTCCGATGGCCGCGTCTTTGGCGGATGTAACGTCGAATCGGCCTCTTACGGGCTGACAATCTGCGCCGAGCGCACGGCTCTGTTCTCAGCCATCGCCGCCGGGTCCAGGACATTCCGCCGGGTCGTCGTTGTCACCGCGGCCGATCCCCTCACGCCCCCGTGCGGCGCCTGCCGCCAGGTCCTTTGGGACTTCTGCGGCGATGTCGAAATCACACTCGCCAACCTCGCCGGCTCGACCCGTACCTTCCGTCTCTCAGCACTGTTTCCGGAACCCTTTGATGCAAAAAGTCTCGATTAGCCTCATCCTCCTGTCCGCGGCCCTATTCGCGCAGAAGCCCGCCGATCTCATCGTCTCGGCGGGCACGGTTGTCACGATGGACGATCAGCGCCGGGTGATCCCCGGCGGCGCTGTCGCTGTCGCGGGCGGCCGCATCGCCGCCGTCGGGACGAAGTTCGAAATCGAAAAGACGTATAAGTCGAAGAACCGCATCGACCGCCCGGACGCGATCCTGCTGCCCGGCCTCATCAACGCCCACACCCACGCGCCCATGAGCCTGTTGCGCGGCCTCGCCGACGACGTGAACCTCGACACTTGGCTGCGCGGTTACATCTTCCCGGCCGAAGCCAGAAACGTCAATGCCGATTTTGTCCGCTGGGGCGCGCGCCTGGGGATGCTCGAAATGCTGCTTGGCGGAACGACCACCTACGTCGACATGTATTACTTCGAGGACGATATCGCCGAGGTCACCAAACAGGCCGGCATGCGCGCTGTCCTCGGCCAGACCATCATCGGCTTCCCCGCCCCCGATTATAAAACGCCTGAAGCCGCGCTTGCCGCCACCGAGAACTTCATCCTCAAGTGGAAGAACGACCCGCTCATTACGCCCGCCGTCGCCCCCCACGCCGTCTATACCAACTCGCCCGAGACTCTCTCGCGCGCCAGCAGGCTCGCCGACAAGCATGGCGTCCCCTTCATCATCCACGTCTCAGAAACCAGGGCCGAAGACGTGCCCGTGTTTGAGAAGTACCGGCAGACGCCCACGCGCCTGCTGGCCGCGAACAACGCCATTGCCAAACGCTCCGTCTTCGCCCATGGCGTTTGGATCACGCCCGACGATCGGCCTCTGCTTGTGTCGCACAATGTCGGCCTCGTCCACTGCCCGTCCTCGAACACCAAACTCGGCAGCGGTATTCTGCCAACGGCCGAATTCCTCAAGGCCGGCGTGCGCCTCGGGCTGGGCGCAGACGGTCCCGCCGGATCCAACAACGACTTCAGCATGTTCGAAGAGATGGATCTGGCCGCCAAAATGGCGAAGGCGACTGCCTCGGATCTCAGCGCGGTCTCCGCCCGGACCGTCCTTGAAATGGCCACCATCGGCGGCGCCCGCGCCCTTCAGATGGACCGCGAAATCGGGTCGCTCGTTGCCGGCAAACGGGCCGACTTCATCACGGTTTCCACTCTCGCCCCTCATGCCACGCCGCCCCACGACCCCTATTCGATGCTCGTCTATTCGCTTAAATCGACCGACGTGCAGGACGTCGTCATCGAAGGCCGCACTGTCGTCAAGGATCGCAAGCCGCTCACCCTCGATGCCCCCGCGATCCTCAAGAAGGCGCGCGAACTCCGCCGGGCCATCGACGCCTCGCTTAAGAAATAGCGCCTGTGACCAAATGACGGCGCCGTTTCGATGTGGCGCGCGCACTCCTGCGCGCCGCGTCGGCAATCGTGCCGATGCCGGTTTTCCTTCGCCCGAACAAGTGTCGAGAGGAGTCTCGACACGGCACGCAGGAGTGCGCGCGCCACGTCTGGCGTTGTGATTTCGGACCGGATATTCCGTGACAGGTCCTTGGCTCTCCCTGAAGCGCTA
>CAZLDN010000056.1:0-5840 GCA_964558355.1 uncultured Candidatus Solibacter sp. | reverse complement strand
TGTGATTTCGGACCGGATATTCCGTGACAGGTCCTTGGCTCTCCCTGAAGCGCTAAAATTACAGTTTCGGTGCGTCTTTTCTTCACTGCCCGCATCCCGTACTTTCACCGGGTCCTGCTTGTCGAGAGCGGGTCCCGCTACCTGCTCGAAAGCCTGCTGCCAGGCGTCTATTCGTATCACCCCGAGATCCGGCGTGTCGATGTGGTCACATGCTTTCCCGGCGCACCGGCCAATTTCGACCCGGAGCGCGGTGAGATCCTCCGCGTCCACCAATACCAGGGCCGCGACGGCCGCAAGCGTCTCTACAGCCTGATCAAGGAGAGAGGCTACGACATCTGCGGCATCATCTGTTCCGGCGAAGCGGTGATGACGAAGTGGAAGTGGTCCATCGCCGCCAAGGCCCCATCGAAGGTCTTCATCCTCAATGAGAATGGGGACTATTTCTATCTCGACCATTCCCAACTCACCACCATTCGCCAGTTCGTCATGTTTCGGGCCGGCCTGACAGGCGCGGGCGCCGTGTCCACACTGGGCCGTCTGGCCCTGTTCCCATTGAGTCTTGCTTACCTGCTCGCGTTCGCCGGCTGGGTCCACCTGCGAAGAAAGGTCCGTGCGCTATGAAGGCTACGTTTGTCACCGAATTCGGCGGAATCGACAAGCTCCGTTACGAAGAGATCCCCGTGCCCACTCCGGGCGAAGGTCAGGCGCTCGTCAAGATCGCCTACAGCGGCGTTAACTTCATCGACATCTACTTCCGCACGGGACTCTACCCCGCCCCGCCGCCCGTCGTGCTTGGCATGGAGGCCGCGGGCGTCGTGGAGTCCGTGGGCGCGGGTGTTGAAACCGTGAAACCCGGCGACCGGGTGGCTTACGCCATGGCCAGGGGCAGCTATGCCGAATATGCAGTGGCGCCGGCGTGGCAACTGGTCAAACTGCCTCAGCCGGTCGGCCTCGACATCGCAGCCGCCTCGATGCTCCAAGGCATGACGGCCCACTACCTCACGCATTCCACTTACCCGCTTCGCCCCGGCGAGATCTGCCTGGTCCACGCCGCGGCCGGCGGGGCGGGCCAGTGGATCGTCGCCGCCGCCAAGATCCGCGGCGCCCAGGTCATCGGCACAGTCTCGACTGATGAGAAGGCCGAGATCGCCCGCACGGCCGGCTGCGACCATGTGATCAACTACGCCACGACCGATTTCGCCGTCGAAGTCAAACGGATCACCGAAGGCCACGGCGTCGATGTCGTGTACGATTCGGTCGGCGCCGCCACATGGGAACAGTCGCTCGATTCGCTCCGCTCCAGGGGCATGATGGTCAGCTTCGGCAACGCATCGGGACCCGTCCCCCCAACGGCTCCGCTCGTGCTCAACCAGAAAGGGTCGCTCTTCCTCACCCGGCCCACTCTCGGCCATTACACGGCCAAGCGTGAGGAACTCGAATGGCGCGCTTCCGATGTCTTCAACTGGATCCAGGGCGGGCTTTACACGCCTCACATCTTCAGGGTCTATCCGCTCGCCCAAGCCGGCCAAGCCCACGCCGACCTCGCTTCCCGCAAGACCTCCGGCAAACTGTTGCTCCAGATCTGAGACCCCCATGACCAAACGAACTCGCCGGCTCCTTCTTCTCACCGTCACCACCCGCGACGTCAAGCCGGTCGAGTCATTCACCCTGAATCCGCGGCGCCAACGGATTTGGGAGTTCCCGGCCGCGGGCTAGACTGAAATGATGCGCCTCAAGATGTATCAGGTCGATGCCTTCGCCTCCGAGGTTTTCAAGGGCAATCCCGCCGCGATCTGTCCTCTCGACCAGTGGCTTCCGGACGCGACCATGCAATCCATCGCCTTGGAGAATAACCTCGCCGAGACAGCGTTTTTCATTCCCAAGGAGGACGGCTACCATCTGCGCTGGTTCACGCCGGCCACCGAGATCGATCTCTGCGGCCATGCGACGCTGGCTTCGGCGTTTGTCGTCTTCCGCTTCCTCCGCCCCGAATTGTCGAAGGTAGAGTTCGACACCAGAAGCGGCCGTCTGACTGTCGAACGCGATGGCGAATGGTTGACACTCGACTTCCCTTCCCGTCCGCCTGAAGCCGCCTCTCCCTGCGTTGGGCTACTGGCCGCGCTTGGCGGCAATCCTGAGGAGGTCCATGCGTCGCGCGACTACATGGTCGTCTACAATTCGGCTGGAGAGGTCCGGGCTTTGAAGCCCAACATGAACGGACTGATGGATCTGGACCGTTTCGCCGTCATCGTCACTGCGCCGGGCGACGGTGGCTGCGACTTCGTTTCCCGTTTCTTCGCGCCCGCCCATGGCGTGCCCGAAGATCCCGTCACCGGGTCGGCCCACTGCACACTGGTCCCCTACTGGGCCGCCCGGCTGGGCAAGACAGAATTGCTGGCCCGGCAGGTCTCGCCGCGAGGCGGAGAACTCCACTGCAAACTCGTTGGCGAGCGCGTCAGGATGTCAGGCAAAGGCGTGTTGTTCCTGACCGGCGAGATCGAGTTTTAGAGCAGCAGGTCCAGCGCCCGTCCAATGTCGTCCGGGCTGATATAGAAGTGCGGTGACAGCCTCACCCAACCCTGCCTCGGCGCGCACACCACCCCGGCCTCCCTCAGCCTGGCATGGACCAGCCGTGAATCCACATCCGGCTTGCGAATACTGACGATACCGGCTCCCGTCTTCGTCGTTCGTTCGCCGCCCATCACTTCGTAACCCCGCGCCTGCGCCCCCGCTGCCATCAGATCGCCCAGTTGCTGCACCTGCACCGCCACGTTCTCGACCCCCACTTCAAGCAGCAATTGCATCGACGCAGTCAGGCCAAAACTACCAACCGTGTTCAACGTCCCGCATTCATATCGCCCCGCGTCGGTCCTCAGCGCCATGTCGCGCGAAGCGTAGTCGGCGTATCCTTTAACGGTCGTCCAGCCGAATTCTACCGGCTCGATCCGGTCCTGCCAGTCCTGCTGAACGTAAAGCACCCCATGTCCCTCTGGACCCAGCAGCCACTTGTGGCCGTCGGCGGCCAGCGCCTGGATGTTCATCTTCCTCACGTCCAGCGGAAACGCCCCCAGACCCTGGATCGCGTCCACCAGGAAGAACACGCCGTGCCGCCCGCAGATCTCGCCAAGGGCTTCCAGATCGGCACGGTAACCGCTCAGATACTGGACGAAACTGATCGCCAGCAACTTCGCTCCGCGAGCGGCTTCCTCGACCCTTTCAAGTGGATCGAGATAGGACAACCATTCTACCCGGACTCCGTGCCACGCTTCTAACTTCTTCCAAATGTAGAAGTTGGCCGGGAATTCCTCATGGAACGCCACAATCTTGTCGCCGGCCTGCCATTTCAGACCCAGAGCCACCGTGGCGATACCCTCGGACGTATTCTTGACCATGGCCATCTCGCCGGGCGCGGCGCCGCACAACCCGGCGGCGGCAATGCGGAAATCGTCATAGCACTTCATCCACTTGTCGTAGTGCAGCGACCCGTTCTCGAGCGCGTCCGCGGTCAGCCACTGCATCGCCGTGGCGGCGCGGCGGCAGAGCGGCGCAACGGCGGCGTGGTTCAGGTATGTCAGTGTCCTGGTGACCGGAAACTCATCCCGCCACTGCTGCCACAATTCAAGCGTCCCGGTTTCGTTGTAACCCATCTATTCGAGTGTACGTTACACATGTTAGGGATTGGGTCCGCGAGCTTGAGGCGTATACTGAACAGCAGGCGGGTCCATATAAGGAGCGGCACGATGATGGTATTCGAAAAACTCACACTTCGGACGATCCTTGCGTTGGGTATGGCTTTCGCCGTGGCCACCCCGCCGGTCTGGGCGCAGGACGAAGCGAAACCCGAAGAGAAGAAAACCGAACAGAAGAAGAAGAGCAAGGACCCCAAGAAGGATGTCGACGCCATCGGCGAACGCAACGTCGGCAAGGGCATGAACTGGTACTCGATCGAGAAGGAGATCAGTCTCGGCAAGGGGCTGGCTCAGGAGATTGAGCGCCAGGCGAAGATTGTTGACGACCCGGTGATCGCCGAGTACGTGAATCGCATCGGCCAGAACCTGGTTCGCAATTCAGACTGCCAGTTCCCCGTCACCATCAAGGTCATCGACACGGAAGAACCCAACGCCATGGCCTTGCCCGGCGGCTTCTTTTTTGTCAACAGCGGCCTGCTCACCCTGGCCGACAATGAGAGCGAAATCGCCGGCGTGATGGGCCACGAAATCGCCCATATCGCCGCTCGCCACGGCACGAAACAGGCCACCCGCGGGCAGTTGGTGAACCTGATGACCATCCCGCTGATCTTCATGGGCGGTTGGACCGGCTATGGAATTCGCCAGGCGGCCTCGGTCGCGATACCCCTGGGTTTCCTGAAGTTCTCACGCGGGTTTGAGGAAGAAGCAGACATGCTCGGCCTCCAGTACATGTACAAGGCCGGCTACGACCCCAACGGCTTCGTCGATTTCTTTGAGAAGCTCGAAGCCATGAACAAGCGCAAGCCCGGCACGATCTCAAGCTGGTTCAGTTCCCACCCGCCCACGGGCGACCGCATCGTCAAGGCGCAAACCAACATCGAGGAATTGCTCAAGGCGCGTCCCGAGTACGTTGTCACAACCTCTGAATTCGAGGACGTCAAGAACCGTATCCTCATGCTCCAGAACCGCCGCCGCGCAACGCCCGAGGACCCCAACCGTCCGACATTGCGCAAGGCCCCCGGCTCAACCGACCCAGTCGGCGCCGAAGGCGACGACAAGAAGAAGACCGAAGATCCCGACGAGCGGCCCACCCTCAAGCGCCGCAACTAGACTTCGCCCGCAAGACGGCGGCATCGTCCGCCAGCGCGACGACAGGAGGCCCCGAATTCAGGTTCGGGGCCTCCTGCTGTTAACCCATACCAGCCATAAGTCAGTCCCTTACCATTGACCCGGCGCCGCCCGTTTCCTTCGATTCGTGACCACGGTTGCTCCCTGCGCCAGGCGAGGACGCACCCCGCGACTTACCAGACCAACTTCAAACCCAACTGGAGGTTGCGAGGCGTGCCGGCGCCGGTGATTTTGCCGAACGCTGCCGTTCCGAGGGCCGGGCTGGTGGCGAGACCTGAAGAGTACAAATGGTCGAGCGCGGCGGTCCATTTGGGGTTGACCAAGAACCGTTACTCATTGCTGGACAATGAGTTCTGGACGGAGTACGGGGGCGCGGAGGGTTGGGCGGAACTGCTGGCGGAGGAGGACGAGGCGAGCGAGTTGATGTTGCCGCGGCGCTGCACGTATGCGGGTAGGCCGTTCGGAGAACAGGAGTACGTGGCGATCTTCGAGGAGCGTTATGGGCGGGTGTGGCGGCGGTGGGGCTTCGAGAAGGCGAGCCAGGTGCGGACTTTTGCGGGTTGAGGGGGCCGAAAGGGGCTAGAATCGTGAAAGTGGCAGAGATGTCTGGTGCTTTGGAAGAAATCGCCAATCGATCGTATCAGTGTGACCCCTTGGCCAGATCGGCCAGCATCCTCCGCGTGCGCGACTCCAACCGCATTTTAGATTACGTTGTCGACGGACAAGGTCCAGCAATGGCCCTTTACCAACGCCACACTGACCCGCTGCCTCAGCCTGTAAACACGCCGTAGCCCCTTACCCAATCGCCACCCGCTTCGCCTGCCCACCGTCTTCCCCATCTTCGAATTCCACCTGCGCAACCACTCAGCCGCCCCCGCTTCGCCTGCTCCACCGTCCTCCCGTTCTTCGACCCACAAGCATGAAACCACCAGCCCGCCGTGAATCCCTGCTTCGAACCCCAAGTGAGAAACCACTCAGCCGCCAGCCGCGCCGCTTGCGGCGGCGGGTATCCCGTTCTTCGAC
>CAZLDN010000055.1:0-31257 GCA_964558355.1 uncultured Candidatus Solibacter sp. | reverse complement strand
GCATCGCACGGGGTGGTGGGGGTGTATTCGGTGGCGACCCTGCCGGAGTACAGGCGGATGGGGTTCGGCGAAGTTTCTGTGAGGCATGCGGTGGCGAGGACGCGCGAGGCGGGCGCGAAGGGCCCGATTGTGTTGCAGTCGTCGCTGGGGGCGTGTTCGCTCTACAAATCGATGGGGTTCCGCAGGAGGACCCGGTTCTTCATTTTCGCGACGCCTGAAACGTCATGATAAAAAAAGGGGCGCGGGGCGAGGCGGCCGGGGCTATGATGCCGAACAGGAGGCGTCATGCCGAAATGGGCTGATGCGCTTATCAGCGTTTGCCTGGGGCTGTTCATCGCGGGCGGGTTGTTCTTCCTGTATCTGGGGCTGAAGAACGTCTGGCTGGCGTTGGCGAGCAGGGCGTGGCCGGCGGCGAGCGGGGTGGTGAGGGAGTCGCGGACGGAGCGCAGGAGTTCGAGGGATAGCAAGACCGGTACGGAGTCGACGATCCACTCGGCGCGGCTGAGTTTCGCGTATGAGGTAGGGGGGCGGGAGTACGAGACCGGAAAGGTCTACTTTGGGCAGACGGAGGGTTCGGGGGACTCGTCGGAGGCCGAGTTGCTGCGGCTGACCTACCCGGAGGGGGCGAGCGTGAAGGTGTACCATGACCCGAAGAATCCGGCGGTCGCGACGGTGAAACCTGGAATGTCTGCCGACGCGCTCTGGCTGCCGGGCGCGGGCGTGGGATTCGCGTTGCCGGGCGCGATGTTCCTGATCCTGTATTTCTCGACGGAGCACAGGATGGGGGGGCTGGGGCTTGGCGTGTATTTGTTCGCGGCGATTTTCGGGATGGTGGGAGTGGCGATGTTGGCGGCGGGCGGCCACAACCTGTGGTTGGCGCACGTGAGCCAGACATGGCCGCTGGCGGACGGCGAGATTGTGTATTCGGTGGGGGAATCGTCCGAATCGGTGTCGACGGACGAGGAGGGGACGCGGACTCGGTCGACGACGTATGCCACGCGGCTGGTTTATAAGTATGAGGCCGGGGGCATGATGCGGCATGGGAATGTGCGCAGGTTCGGGCAGTTGTCGGGGGCGGGCCGCGGGTGGGCCGCGGAGATCGCCGCGAACTACCCGAAGGGGGAAAAGGTGAAGGTGGCCTACAGCCCGGGCGACGCGGATCTGTCGGTTCTGGAGCCGGGGATCGATTCGGACGCGTTTTGGATTCCGGGCATCGGGTTGGCGTGTCTGCTGTTCGCGCTGGCCGTGGGGTTGATCGTTGCGCCGGCATTGGGGAAAGACTCGATGGCGGTCGGCGGCGAAGAATTCAAGGCCCTTCGGGAGCGGTTCAAGTAGCCGGTTGTTCAGCGGGGATCCACCGCGGCCGGCTTGTTCGACGTGCCTCTTAAGTGAGCCTGCGCGCGCAGCCGGCCGCGCGCTTCAAGGCTAATTGCCATGCGCCGCGCCTGACGGCTGGCGCGTCAAGACAGCCGGACTTGCGGGGGGCGATTCAGCGGTCATCGATCGGGATTGGTACGTGGATCGGAGGAATGTTTGGAAGCAGGCTCAATAAGGGCAAAAGCGGGACGATATGGCGGGTGTGGAGCGCCGATTGGGGCGGTCCGCAGAGTGCGACCAAGGAGGGTAGCGTGCAAGCAGCGCCTGTGGCAGTCGCTTCGGTGGAAAAGAACCGCGGCGGCAAGTATCTGGTTTTCCACCTGGGCAGGGAAGAATACGGCGTCGAAGTGTTGAAGGTCCGGGAGATCATGGGCCTGCAAGACATCACATCGGTCCCGCAGACCTCGTCCTTTGTGAAGGGTGTGATCAACCTCCGGGGCAAAGTGATTCCCGTGATTGACCTGAGGTTGAAGTTCGGACTGGACTCGTCGGAGTACACCCAACGTACGTGCATCGTAGTTGTGCAAGTGCAGGAGAAAGGCCATCCGCTGATGATGGGCGTAATCGTGGACGGGGTGAACGAAGTCCTCACGATGCAGGAAAGCGACATCGAGGACACGCCGCAGTTTGGCGACGACCTGAGGGTGGACTACATCCTGGGCATGGCGAAGATCAAGGGCAAGGTGAAGATCCTGCTCGACATCGACCGCGTAATGTCGGCGCAGGAGATCCGGCGGCTGGATGAGTTGCCGATGTTTGACGAGGGTGGGGAAGCGTAGCGGCCGGCAGCGGCCGCTGGAAGGTTTTTTTGAGGTGAGCGAATGGTCATGGAAAACAAGCAAGCCAGTTTCGGCGCGAAGTTGACGGCGGCGCAAGCCGCACTGACGGTGATTCTGTTCCTGGTGGGGGGCTTCAGCGTGTACACGATCGTGTCGCTTCGCGGCGCGCTGGACTCGGCGGCGAACCGGGAGGCGGCCACGAGCGGACTGCTGACCGAGATGGAAGTGAGGGTGGCGAAGCTGACCGCGGCGCAGAAATCGATGATGCTGAGCGGGCTGACTTCAGACGGCGCCGGCATCGCCTCGGCGAAACGGTCGGGGGAAGAGGATCTGGAACGCGCGTGGGCAATCCTGAACCAATTGAAGAATATGGAGACCAGCGGCGACGTGCGGGCGCTCGTGGCCGAGATCGGCAATTCAGTCGAGCAGTGGGGCAGGCTGACGCCGATGCTGATCGGCGCGCTTGAAGGGCAGCGCTTTGACGAGGCGACGAAGCTTCAGAATGAGAGCTTCCGGCCGCTGAGCGACAGTGTTTCGCAACAGACGCAGCGGGCGGTTGAGGCGCAGCGCAAAGCGATGCAGGAGTCGGTGGCGGAGGCCGAGACGCGCGCCGTGGCCGCGCAGTGGATCGCGATCCTCCTGTGCGTGGTGGCGGTGGGCGCGGCCGGCTTCAGCTTCAAGACGCTGCACGGAGGCAACAGGCAGTTGCGGCAGATCACGGCGGAAATCGCCGAAGGCGCGGGCCAGGTGGCCTCGGCGGCGGCGCAAGTCTCCTCGGCCAGCCAGTCGATGGCGCAGGGATCGAGCGAACAGGCTGCATCGCTGGAGGAGACGTCGGCTTCGACCGAAGAGATCAACTCGATGACGCAGAAGAACGCCGGGAACGCGCGCACCACGGCGACTGAAGTGCAGAACGTCGACCGGATGCTGAAAGAGACCAACACCAAGCTGGATGAGATGATTGCGTCGATGCGCGAAATCAACGCATCGAGCCAGAAGATCGGGCGAATCATCAAGGTGATCGACGAGATCGCATTCCAGACCAACATCCTGGCGCTGAACGCGGCCGTTGAGGCGGCCCGGGCGGGCGAGGCGGGCATGGGGTTCGCGGTGGTGGCCGACGAAGTGCGCAACCTGGCGCAAAGGTCGGCGCAGGCTGCCAAGGACACTTCGGAACTGATCGAGGAGTCCATTGTGAGATCCAACGAGGGCAAGGCGAAGCTGGACGACGTCGCCGAGTGGGTTTCAAAGGTGGTGGAGAACGCGGCCCGCATCAATGTACTGGCCAATGAAGTGCATGTGGGGAGCCAGGAGCAGGCTCGTGGAATCGATCAGATTTCGAGGTCGGTGGCGCAGATGCAGAACGTCACGCAGTCCACCGCGGCGAGCGCCGAAGAGAGCGCCTCGGCGGGCGAGATGATGAGTTCGCAGGCCGGCCGGCTGAACGATGCCGTCGGGCGTCTCCGCCGCCTGGTGGGGACCGATGAGAGAGTCCACGCGAGTACGGCGGCAGCAAGGCCGGGCGCGCCGGCCAAGGCGCGGACAAGCCGCAGGGCCGCGGTGGTCATGGCCGGCAAACGTCCTGGTGGCACTGGCGAGGGGTCAGGCAACCCGTTCCCGATGCAGGTCGGCTTCCAGGACTTCTAGGAAGCTGATGATGACGTTCCCGGTCGTCCGGCGGCCGCGCCCGGCGGGTGCCGCCGCTGGAGGGGCCGGCTGTCGAACCGATGGATGACTGGCGAGCCGAAGGACTAGAAAATGCCCGAACAGAAGATACAGCCAGGCTACAAAATCGAGCAAGGCGCACCGGACAGTCTGGCCAATCTGGCCCAGGAGGTCGGGCGCGGCGAAACCGCCGCTCCGCCGGTCAACCAACTGGCCCAGGATCCGGAACTTGTGCAGGAGTTCCTCATGGAGGCGCGGGAGCACTTGTCCCGCATCGAAGGCCTCATGATTGAAATCGAGAGCGGTGTCTCGAACGCCGAGGCGCTCCATGGGGTGTTCCGCAGTTTCCACACGATCAAGGGGCTGGCGGGATTTCTCGACTATGAGGTCATTCAATCGGTGGCGCACGAAGTGGAAACACTGCTCGACCGGGCGCGGACCGGGGCGCTGATTCTGACACCTGCACGGGTGGAAGCCGTTCTCCGGGCTGGCGACTACATCGGAGCGTGGTTGAGTTACATCGAGGACCCGGCCACCGGCGCACCGGCGGAGCACGCATCGCTGGTGGCCCGAGTCCAAAGCGCGATGGCTGAATCCGGGGAGTCCTCCGGGCTCGGCGAGGCAGAGCCGGAACAGGCCGCGGCGCGGGAGGAGAAACCGGCGGAGGCGCAGGTTGAAAGGGCGCCCGAGAGCGCCGCAAAAGTGGAGGTGGCGGCGGTCAAGGTGGCCACCGTCAAGCTCGAATACCTGGTGGACATGGTTGGCGAACTGGTGATCGCTCAGTCGATGCTGAGGCACAATCCGGATCTGGCCTCGGTCCGGACGCCGCGACTGCTGCGCGACGTGGCGCAATTGGGCCGGGTGACGGCCGAAGTCCAGAAGACGGCCATGGCGATGCGCATGGTGCCGGTGGGCCAACTCTTCAAGAAGATGAACCGGCTGGTGCGGGACCTTGCCCGGAAATCGGGCAAGAAGGCCGAACTGGAGATGATCGGCGAGGACGTCGAACTGGACCGGACACTTGTGGAGGAACTCGCCGACCCGCTCGTGCACATGATCCGCAATTCGATGGACCACGGGCTGGAGAGTCCGGCCGAACGCAAGGCCGCCGGCAAGCCCGCGGCGGGCAAGCTCAGACTGAAAGCATCACATCAGGCGGGCCAGATCGTCATCGAAGTAGCCGACGACGGACGCGGGCTGGACAGGCGCAGGATCCTGGAGAAAGCCATATCGCGCGGGCTTGTAGCGCCAACCGCGAACCCGAGCACCCAGGAGATCTTCCACATGATCTTCGAGCCGGGATTCTCGACGGCGGAGAAGGTGACCGATGTTTCCGGGCGCGGCGTGGGCATGGACGTGGTGCGCAAGCAGGTGGAGAAGCTCCGCGGGCGGATCGACATCGAGTCCCGTCCGGGCAGGGGAAGCGTGTTCCTGCTGAAGCTGCCGTTGACGCTGGCCATCATCGAGGGGCTGGTGGTAACTGCCGGGGGAGAGCGCTACATCGTACCGATCTTCGCCGTGCGCGAGATGTTCAAGCCGGCGGCGGAGACGATTTTCACCGTGGAAGGCAAGGGCGAGATGGCGTTGGTGCGGGAGCGGCTGGTGCCCGTGTCGCGGTTGGCGCGCAAGCTGGGGCTTCCCGAAACCGGCAAGGATGCGACCGAAGGGCTGATGATCGTGGGCGAGAGCGGGGGCCGTGAGTTTTGCCTGTTGGTGGACGAGATGGTGGGCAAGCAGGAGGTGGTGATCAAGACCCTGGGGCCGGCCTTCAGCCATGTTGCCGGAATCTCGGGGGGAGCGATCCTGGGCGATGGAAGGGTGGGCCTGATCCTGGATGTGGGCGTGCTGCTGCATGCGGGCGGAGCCAGGGCGGCATGAGCGCGCGGTCGAACGGGGCGCCGGATGCGGGCGTGATACCGGCCATGCAGGCGGGCGAAGGCCTGCTGCCGGCGCGGGTGACCGAGGCCCAGTTCAGAGAGGTGCGAGAGTTGGCTTACCGCACCTTCGGGCTCGACCTCAAGCAGGGCAAGGAGGCGCTGGTGACGGCGCGCCTGGCTAAGCGCGTCTCGGAACTCCGGCTGGGCACGATCGGCGATTATCTGGAGATGCTGCGCGGCGATCATACGGGCCGGGAGTTGACTTCGCTGATCGACGTTCTGACGACCAATTACACCAGCTTCCAGCGCGAGCCGCAGCATTTTGAGCTGCTCAGAAAAAAGATCATTCCGGAGATGGCGCAGGCCGCGGGGCGCTTCGGGATCTGGAGCGCGGGCTGCTCGACAGGCGAGGAGCCCTACACAATCCTGATGCATGCGGCCGAGGCGTTGGGGGAGGCGAACCTGAACCGGATCCGCCTGCTGGCGACCGACATATCGAACCGTGCGCTGGAAAAGGCGAAGGCGGCGGTCTACCCGGCCGACCGGCTGCGGGATATCCCCGAGGCCTGGCGCAAGCGGTTCTTGCAGAAAGGCGTCGGCGGGCAGGATGGCTACTTCCGGGTGCGGGGGGATCTGGCCGGGCGCGTCGAATTCGGGCGTCTGAATCTGATGGAGCCGTTCGAGCATGTGGGCGCGTTCTCGGTGATCTTTTGCCGGAACGTCATGATCTACTTCGACAAGCCGACACAGGAGCGGCTGGTGCGCAAGTTCGCCTCGCGACTGGAGCCGCGCGGGTGGCTGCTGATCGGGCATTCAGAGGGACTAATGGGAGTTCGAAATGAGCTGGAATACGTCATGCCGGCTGTCTACAGAAGACCGGCTTGAGAGCAGCCCGCGCGTAAGCGGGGCGGCGCGGCCGCTGGTGGTTGGGGTGGGCGACTGCAAGGTCAGCGCCGACCCGCAGGCCGAACTTGTGACTTATGCGTTGGGCTCTTGCATCGCGATTTCGATCTGGGATCCGGTCAGCAAGGTCGGCGGGATGCTGCACTTCATGCTGCCCGATTCGGCGGTGGACCGCGCCTCGGGCGGCAGGGACAACCCATTCCGCTACGCCGACACCGGCACGCCGATGCTGTTCAGAAGCGCCTACCAGCAGGGCGCGGAGAAGCGCCGCCTGGTGGTACGGCTGGCGGGAGGGGCGGCGGTGTTGGATTCGGACGGGATATTCAACATCGGCAAGCGCAACTACGCCGCCCTTCGCAAGATCCTGTGGAAGGCCGGGGTGATGGTGCATTGCGAGGACGTAGGCGGGTCGAACTCGCGGACGGTCCGGTTGGAGATAGGTTCGGGGAGGTTCTTCGTCCGCGGGCCTATGCAGGGGGAGTGGGAGTTGCAGGCGCCGGCCAGGGGCGCGATGGGAGGCGGGCAATGACAAAGCGGCTGATGATCGTGGACGATTCCCCGGTGATGCGCTCATTCGTGCGGCGGACGCTGCAGATCGCCGGGCTGCAAATGGAAACCTGCGCCGAGGCCTCGAATGGGGCCGAGGCGCTGGCGCAGTTGGCAGAATCCGGCGTCGATCTGATTCTGACCGACATCAACATGCCGGTACTCGATGGGGAGGGTTTGCTGCGGGCGTTGCAGGTGGACCCGGAGCTGAGACGGATCCCGGTTGTGGTGGTTTCGACCGATTCGACCGAGCAGCGCGTGGATGCGCTGATGGGTCTTGGCGCACGGGGCTATGTGAAGAAGCCGTTTCAGCCGGAGAAGTTGAGCCAGGTGCTGGCCGGAATATTCCCGGATTGGGGGGATGAGCCGGAGGCCGATTTCTAGGCCCGGCGACGGCGGGTTGCGGCGGCGGGCCATGGATGGGTACGAGGCAGAAGCGGCCGGGAAGGACGCGGAAGGCAGCACGGAGCGGGACGGGAAGTAGCGCAGAGGATGGCGCGGAGGATGGCGATGACAAACGAATCGAGTCACGAGTTGCAGATGAAGGCATTCGGCCCCGGCGAGCCGGAATGCGAGGCGGCGATGCTGGAGGTCCTGGAGACGATGTTCTTCGAGTCGCCGGAGGACGAGGCGTCGCTGCTCGATTCCCCGCCGGAGGATCCGGTGGCGGCGACGGCGGTGTTTGGCGGCGACATGCAGGGGTCGCTCTGCGTGGCGGCCGGGCCGTGGGCTGCCAGACGGCTGGCGGCCAGTTTCCTGGGCAGGGAAGACGACTCGACAATCACCGAGGCCGAGGTGCGGCTGGTGGCCTGCGAGATGGCCAACATGGTCTGCGGCAACGCGCTGTCGCGGATTGAGCCGCAGGGCGGTTTCCGCATCGCCACGCCTGAGATCGGGCCGCCGGGAGAGGCGAGGCGGGGCTGGCTTACGTTCCCGCTCGAGGCCGGCGCGGTAGCCATGTATCTGGACATTGCGGAGTAGCAATGCCAGGCAATCCCAAGATCCGCGTCCTGATCGTGGACGACTCGGCGATCGTCAGAAAAGTCCTGTCGACGATCCTTGAGGCCGAGCCGGACATTGAAGTGGTGGGGACCGCGCCCGACCCGTTCATCGCGCGCGACAAGATACTGGGCCTCCGGCCCGACGTGCTCACGCTCGATATCGAGATGCCAAGGATGGACGGTCTCACGTTCCTTGAGAAGGTGATGCGGCACCATCCTCTGCCGGTCATCATGATCAGTTCGCTGGCGCAGAGTTCGACGCACGCGGCGCTGGAGGCCATGAACCGCGGGGCTGTGGATGTACTGGCGAAGCCGGGCGGGCCGTATTCGGTCGGCGACCTGAGGGGAGATCTTCCGCGGCGGGTAAGAGCGGCGGCTGGAGCGCGGTTGCGGGGCGTGGCTGGGATGTCGCGGAGTCGGTTTGGACCGGGCTCCGGGCATGACGCAAACATCGCTCAGACGGAGAACCGCGGGCAGGCGGCTGGCACCGGGCCGGGACCTGGGCACCAGCCGCTGAGCACCGGAATGCTGAAACAGTCGATGCTGGTCGCCATCGGTGCGTCGACGGGCGGCACGGTAGCAATTGAGCGGGTCCTGACTGCGCTTCCGGCGCAGATGCCATCGATGGTGATCGCCCAACATATCCCCGCGGGCTTCTCGGCGGCCTTCGCCCAGAGGTTGAACAAGGTGTGCGCAATCGATGTAAAAGAGGCATGCGAGGGCGATGAGACCCGCCCTGGCCTGGCGCTGATCGCGCCGGGCAACCGGCACATGAGGGTCCGTCACGGCCAGGCCGGCGGCTGGAGGATCCATCTCGATGACGGGCCGAAGGTCTGCTACCAGCGGCCGTCAGTCGATGTGCTTTTCCAGTCGGTGGCCGAGGAGGCGGGCGCGCGCGCGGCGGGCGTCATCCTGACCGGCATGGGCAGCGACGGGGCCAATGGATTGCTTTCGATGCGGCAGGCGGGTGCGCGGACTTGCGCGCAGGACGAAGCATCATGCGTGGTCTTCGGGATGCCGCGCGAAGCGATCGCGCAGGGAGCCGCCGAAAGGGTCCTGCCGATCGACCGCATCGCCGCCGCGCTGCTCGACATCTGCCGGCAGAATTAGAAGCCGGGAATCGACGCGATACGGGCGGCGGCGCGTTCGAAGCGGTTGATCTGGGCCCACTGGCGGGCCCGCGCGCTGAGCACTTGACGCCGAGGCTGGTCAGCGAGGAGAGCGGCCACTTCGGAGGCGAACCTGGCGGCTCCGCCGGTTCCGGCTTGTACCAGCACGCCCTGGCCGCTGTCGATGATCTCGGCGGCGCCGGCCTGCTCAAACGCGACGCAGGGGAGACCCTCCGCGAGGGCCTCGGCAAGAGTGAGGCCATAGCTCTCATGACGCGACGGAAACGCGTAGACCCAGGCGGCGCGGAGCATCGCGAGTTTGCGCGCGCCAGTAACGTGGCCGGGGAAATGGACGCGCACACGGGCGAGCCGGGCGGAGAGCTTTCGGAGCAAGTCCATCTGCGCCTGGCCGCGCATGAAGGCGGGCGCGCCGCAGATGAGCAGGTGCGGCGGAGAATCGCGGAAAGCGCCCTGGCGTTCGAGTTCGATCAGACCTTCAAGGAGCAGATCCTGGCCTTTTTCCGGCGAGATGCGGCTCAGGCAGACGACAGTCGCGCGGCCAGGATCGAGACCATACTCGTTGCGGATGAACTCCAACTCCCGCGCCACCTCTGCTTCCGGCGCCTGATCCGGCCTGACGCCCCAGGCAACGACATCGATGCGGTCCTCCGGCGTATTTGGATAGGCGTGGAGAAGGACCGTCTTCATGCGCGAGGACGGGACGACGACGCGGTGGCTGTGGATCAGGCTGTCGCGCTGGCGCTCGAAGATGAGCTTCAGCATGGGCGGCGCCAGGCCCGCCGCCGCGGGGCGGACGAGTTCCCAGGCGCGGGCCAGAGTGGCGGCGGAGACCCGGCCCTTGCAGTAAATGGCGGCGATGTAGTCGACAACATCGACGTGATAGATGGTGACGATTCGAAAACCGGCGCTGCCAAGTCTGGCGAAATCCGGCGCCTCCGAGATGTCGTTCACCAGAACGGTGCACTGCGAAGGGTCTTCGGAGAGGATGCGCCTTGTGACCGCCTGGCTGAACGCGATGCAGAAGCGGGCGTAGTCGCGCTCATTGAAGGCCGCAATGTCCCGGCCCGAGGGCGCGCTCGCACCGAGGATCGAGGGGGTGATGAGATCGATCACAACATCGCATGTCCGGCGCCATTCTTCGACGAGCCAGTCTGAGATCGTCGCGCCGCCGCCAAGCGGCACGCCGAGTCCCGAGAATCCCCCGTGGGCTGCCGTGTAGATGAGTCTCCGCAAGGCTCAGCGCGACCTGAACGCCGATCGGCGGGCCGGGTCAAGAGCAGTCCAGGTACGGCTCATGCGCCCGCCGCCACCGTGGCATCCATCTGGTGGAGCACCAGGATGTACCAGGTGAGGGTGAGGAGCAATTCAAGTTGGGGATGGGCCCGACCCTTCTCCTCGATGTCAACCTGGGCGCCGTGTTTGAGGAAGCCGCGGTTGTGGAAACGCAGAACGGGCGCGCCGTCAAGGTCCGACAGGAGCCATTCGCTGGCCCAGAAGTTGGCCGATCGAAGCTGGAACTCCTCGCCGTTATCGAGCCGCATGAGGCCTTTGCTCGAAGTCCAGTTGGGTAGATATGTCGCAACCTCTCGCTCCTCGCCGAGCGGGCGGGCTCCAACAGTGGACGAGAAGACGCCTTTGCGCTTGAACGACCAGGCGGACTTGGCGGTACGGGCCTCGGCCAGCGTGCCCAGAGTCTTGACGAAGGCGACCTCGGCCAGGACCGAGTCGCCCAACTTCAGGTTGTATCTGCGGCCGAAGGCGGATTCCTGGCGCCATTCGAGACCCGACATCTGCCTGCGATCGAACTCAATCATCGCTTCACCTCCGTATGCGACGTCTGCTCTATTCCTGGGGGTTGTTGCGCCCATCGCGCAAGTTGCTGTTCGCCTCGCCGTCCGCGGATGGGTCCGTCAAAGGAGACCGGCCCGCCTGCGCGGGCTCGTCCTTCTGAACAAAGCTGATGGCTCGCTGAGCGGTGGCGACGTTGACCCCGGCCGCGTCGGCCGCCTGCTTGAGACGGCGGTTGAATTCGCGGCTGACTGGCCACTGGGAACTGGCCTGCGTCTTGATCCGGGCCTTGATGACGGCGCCCTGTTCGGTGAACCGGTCCAAGCCAGCGACCTCGATCGGTGCAAGAATCATGGGAGCAAACTCGGGGTCGCTCCTCAGGGCGCCGTCCACCTGGCGCATCAGATCGATCATCCGGTCGGCATCCTGCGCATAGTCGGCCGGGATGTCGAAGACGGCGTAGGAGAACGACATGGTCTGGTTCGAGAAGGCGGCGATGCTGCCGTTCGAAATAACATGGAGCGTGCCGTCGTAGGCGCGCAACGAGATGGTGCGGAGCGAGATTTTCTCGACCGTGCCGGAGAACTCGCCGATCTTCAACACGTCGTTGATGCGGATCTGGCCTTCGGTGATGAGGAAAAATCCACTGATCCAGTCCTTTAACAGGCTCTGCGCCGCGAAGCCCACGGCGATGCCGGCGACGCCGGCTCCGGCCAGCAGGGGCTTAACGTCGAAGTGGAACTTCTCGAGGGCGAGGATGCCGGCGAGGGTCCACAACAAGCCCAGCATGATCCTGCGAACCAGGGTGATGATGGTCGCGGTCTGCTTCTGGACTTCGCTCTCGTCCTGGCCGCCGCGCTCGCGGATGCGATTCTGCGAATAGCGGGAAAACCGGCGGGCAGCCCAGACGATCAGGACGCTAAGAACGGCTGCGCCAACCAGGTACACGGATGCGTCGACGGCCCGATCCAACCAGACCTCGATCTTCTGGATGTGGGCCTCTATCAGTGCAAGCGCCATCCCCTCCATCCTAGCCCGGATACTCCTTGCAGATCCTACCGGGAATTGCACAAAGCGCGTGTCCAACTGCTTTGCTCTTCGGCTCACGGCCGCCTTGACGGAACAGCCGGGCAGGCCGTCTGCTGGCCGAAGCCGTCCAGATCTGTACGGTGTAGGGGCGGTTGCTGGTTGCGCGGAAGTCAAACGTGACAGACCGGGAGGTCTGTCCTACTGGGCGGCCGGTTTGCCTTGCCCAAGCCAGATGCCGAGGATGAGAAGGCCGGCGCCAACGGTGATGGCGCTGTCGGCGACGTTGAAGACCGGGAAGTGGCTGGAACCGAGATAGAAGTCCAGGAAGTCGGTGACGCTGCCCCATCGCAGACGGTCGTGCAGATTGCCCACCGCGCCGCCCAGGACAAGGCCAAGGCCGTAGCGGTTCGTCCAATGGTCGGCCGAGCCGGGCTTGATTGAACTCCAGAGCATCCAGGCGATGAAAGCCATCACCAGGAGGCTGAACACGAGCAGCAGCGGACTGCTGCGTCCGTCCTCGCCCTGAAACATCCCGAACGCGATGCCCGTGTTCCGCGTGTGGACGATTTGAAAAAGACCGGGAATGACATTAATGATGCGCCAGTCATCGACATAGGTCTCGATCCAGTGCTTCGACGCACGATCGGCGGCCACGATGGCTGCCGAGAGTGCCAGAGGACGCCAGTCGAAGCGAAGCATCAGTTGCCGGGCATCTCCCTCACAGCCGAGGCGCAAGCAGCACATACGCCGGGCAGGGCGGCGTCGGAGCCCTTGTCGCGGGTGTACTTCCAGCAGCGGTCGCACTTCTCCCCGCCGGCTTTCTGAATGGTCACGGCGAGTTCCGCTCCGCCCGAAGTCGGGGCGAGTTCAACTTCGGAGGTGATGAAGATGGACGGCAGTTCGCGCTCGTACTGCTTCAGCAATGGCATCCAGGACTCGTCGGCCTCCAGAAGCACTTTGGCCTCCAGCGGCGCCCCTATCAGTTTCTCATTGCGGGCGGATTCGAGGCTCTTCAGCACCTGGTCGCGCGCTTCAAGCAGCCTCGCCCAATTCCCCAGCAGGGCCTCGCCGTCGCCGGCGAGACCCATGGTCAACTCCTCAGGCAACGGACACAGCGCCAGATGGACGCTCTCGGGCGACCCCTCAGGACGCCGCATGTGCGACCAAACCTCTTCAGCGGTGAAGGCGAGCAGCGGCGCGACCAAACGAACCAACGCGTGATTCACGCGGTAGAGCGCGGTCTGCGCGCTGCGCCGCGCCTTCGATGCCGCGGCGGCCGTATAGAGCCTGTCCTTCAGAATGTCGAAGTAGACCGAGCTGAGGTCAGTAGTGGTGAAGTTGTAGATCGCCTGATAGACGCGGTGGAAGGCCAGTTCGTCGTACCACTTGCGGCACTGATCTACGAGCGCTGCCGTGCGGTAGAGAATCCACTGATCGATCTCCTGCAACTCAGCCACGGCGACCTCGTCCGTCGCCGGATCGAAGTCGTGGAGGTTGCCGAGGGCGTAACGGAAGGTGTTCCGCAGTTTCCGATAGGCCTCAGTCATGCGCGTCAGCACGAGTTCCGACATGCGCACGTCTTCGTGAAAAGCGACCGAGGCGACCCACAGGCGCAACACGTCGGCGCCATACTTCTTGATGATCTCTTCCGGCTCGACTACGTTGCCAAGCGACTTCGACATCGCGCGGCCCTCGCCATCAAGGGTCCAGCCGTTGGTGGCGCATTCGCGGTAAGGAGCCGACCCGCGCAGTCCAACCCCAACCAGCATCGACGAGTGGAACCATCCGCGGTATTGGTCGCCGCCCTCGAGGTACATATCCGCGGGCCAAGGTAAATCGTTCTTTTCCGTCAGCACGGCCAGGTGGCTCGAACCGGAGTCGAACCAGACATCGAGGATGTCGTTCTCCTTGCGGAACTCCGTGCCGCCGCACTTGGCGCAACTGACGCCAGGGCCGATCAACTCGGCGGCCGTCTCCGTGTACCAGACGTCCGAGGTGTGCTCGCGGAACTTGTCGACGACGCGATCCAGCAGTTCGCGCCGCGTCAACGCCTCGCCGCAGCCTTCGCAGTAGAACACCGTGATCGGTACGCCCCAGGCGCGCTGGCGCGAAATGCACCAGTCGGGCCGCGTGGCGATCATGTTCGAGATGCGCTCCCGGCCCCACTCGGGATGCCACTTGACTTGCTTGATCGCTTCCAACGTGCGCGCACGCAGATCGTTGCGGTCCATGCCGATGAACCACTGTTCAGTGGCGCGGTAGATGGTCGGCTTGTGGCAGCGCCAGCAGTGCGGATAACTATGATCGAGGCGCTTCTCGCCCAGCAGCGCCGCGGACTCGCGCAGGATACCGGAGACAATCGGATTCGCTTCCCAAACGCTCTTCCCGATAATCTCTTCAGGCAGACGGCCCGGCGCGCCTTCGGCGTGATAGAAGCGGCCCCCGGCATCAATGGGGCAGAACGTCGGCAGGCCGAACTTCTGGCCCGTGATGTAGTCCTCGGCGCCATGGCCAGGCGCGGTGTGGACGGCCCCAGTGCCCTGTTCTAGCGTGACGTAGTCGGCCAGAACGCCGAGCGAATCGCGTTCGAGGAACGGATGCCGGTACACGCTTCCGTTCAGCCGCTCGCCCTTGAATCGGGCCACTTCCTTGTACTCGGGCCAGCCGCAGTTGTCCGACGTCACCTGCACCAATTCCGACGCAATGATGTAGACGGCGCCGCGGGCCTCGATTGCGGAATAGTCGAATCCGGGATGGAAGGCGATTCCGACGTTTGCCGGGATCGTCCAGGGCGTGGTCGTCCAGATCAGGCCGTAGACAGTCTTGCCCGCGAGTGCGGAATCGAGCGCGGACGGGTCGCCCAACAACTGGAAACGGACCCAGATCGACGGGCTCGCATGATTCTCGTACTCGACCTCCGCTTCGGCCAGCGCGGTACGGCAACTCATGCACCAGTTCACGGGCTTCAGCCCCTTGTAGACATAGCCCTGGTCGAGGAAGTCGACGAACGCGCCGGCGATGACGGCTTCATAATCGGCCGACATCGTGAGATACGGATCGTCCCAGCGGCCGAAGACGCCCAGGCGCTGGAAACTCTTGCTCTGGAGGTTGACGAACTTGGCGGCGTACTTGCGGCATTCGGCGCGCACCTCGGCCGTCGTCATCTTCGCCTTTTTGCCGCCCAACTGGCCGTCGACTTTGATTTCGATGGGCAGGCCGTGGCAGTCCCAACCGGGCACGTAGGGCGCGTCGTAACCGCCCATGGTCTTCCACTTGACGATGAAATCCTTCAGCAGTTTGTTGAAAGCATGGCCGAGATGGATGTTGCCGTTGGCGTAGGGCGGGCCGTCGTGAAGGATATAGGTGGGCTGGCCGCGGCGGGCGTCGCGGATCCTGGCATAGAGCGCCGATTCCGCCCACTTGTCGAGCATTTTTGGCTCGGTCTGCGGCAGGTTGGCCTTCATCGAAAAGCCCGTTTGGGGCAGGTTGACGGTCTTCTTCAGATCTGGTTGCTGAGAGTCCATTGTGTACTGTTCAATGTAGGCTGGAATGTATCCTGAATCTTTCATCGTACACAATCGGACTGGAACCGCTTGATTTCGGGATACGTCGAGTGAAGGTGATGAAGGCTGTATTTGCCGCGTTGCTACTTGCCTGCGGACTGGCGCAGGCCGCTCCGAAACTGCTTACTTTCGATGGGTCGGGACGGCTTCTGACCATCACGGAAGCCGCGATCCGCGCAGGGGGCGTGGCTTATGTCAGCCGGGATGCGTTGTATGGCGCGTCGGCGGCGTCGGTGGAAGACGAACGAGGCGTGCTGCATCAAGTGCTGTGGGTGACGGGCGATGACACTGAGATTGGAGTCGCAGTCGTCTGGATCGGATTGCAGGCGCCGCCGGGTCCGGATGAAGCGACGCAGAAGCCGGCCATGGTGCAGTCGGCCGGGCATAGCTCGAAGGTGCTCGAACCGCGCGAAACCGGGGCCGAGGGAGTGCTGGCGCGACTGGAATGTACGCCGGCTCACGCGCCGGTCAGCGCGCCGCTTTACGACGAACACGGGCTGTTCGCCGGCTGGCATGTCTCGCGCACTGTCGACGGCCGGGTGTTCTCGTTCGCCGCGCCGGGCGATCGGATTCGAGGGCTGGCAACGATCAAGCGGCTGACGCTCGAACAGTGGAACGCAGGGCATTCACGCGAACGTGAAGCGACATACGCGCGCGCCCTCGGACACCTTTGGGCGGACGACATCGACGGCGCCCTCTTCTATCTCCGCAAGGTGGTCGATGCGGACCCGTCGAACGCCCGCGCGTGGCTTCAACTCGGCTTTGCGCAAGGGAAAGCCGGACTCGGGCCGCAGCGCATCAGATCCTACCAGGAAGCGATCAGGATCGACCCCACACTCGGCGCGGCGCGCTACCTGCTTGGCATGAATCTGCTGATGTCGGGCGACCGCGATGGCGCCGCGGCGCAGCACAAAGCGCTGAAGAACCTGGGCTCGCCGTACGCGGAACGATTGAAGAGCTTCCTCGAAGCCCTGCACGTCGATGAACTCGACAACAAGAAGGTCCGCCACCGGCATAACCCGTCGGCCTAGCGCCGGATCTTCAGCTCCTTGAGGATCGCATCGGCGTTCTCGACCTCATCGAGCAACCACAGGAAGAAACGAATATCGACGTTTACGTTCCGGGCGATCTCCGGGTTGTAGCCGAAGTCGTTGGCGACGTTTTCCCAGACGCGGTCGAAGTTCAGCCCAACGAGTTCGCCGCGGCCGTTCACGGTCGGGCTGCCCGAGTTGCCGCCGGTCGTATCGGCGTCGGCCAGGAAGCAGAGCGGCACTTGGCCCAGACGGGCGTCCACCCAACGATTCATCCCGCCCGCGGTGGAGCGTCCAGCCTTGCCTGCCGCGAACACTTCACGGACGCGGGCAGGAACGTCGAAGGGATCCTCGCCGGTGTGTTTTTCGATCATGCCGGCGAGCGAGGTCTGCGGAGTGTAAATGACGCCGTCGCGCGGCACATAACCTTTGACGTGGGCGAAGCTGACGCGCAGGGTCGAGTTGGCGTCGGGGGCGATGGGTTTGCCGGCATGGGCGATGACGGCCTTTCTCCAGAGCGGCCGGAGTTTGGCCACTGCGCCGTCGGTCGCCTTGCCCGCCTCGGTCTGAGCGTCGAGTTCGGGTTGGAGGGCGATGGCCAAATCGAGCAGCGCGTCCTTGCGGGCCTTCAACTGCCCGGGCGTCTCCTCGAACATCTTCAGCCGCTCTTCAAGAGACGTGACCTTTGTCTCGTCGAAGATGCGCGCGAACTTTGCCTTCCGATCGCCCACGCCGAATGCCTGGTCGATGGCGGCGATGCGTTCCTCGGGGCCGAGCGTCAAAACGCGCTCGACCCAATCGGCGAAGACCGCCTCGTCGGCCTTGCGGAAGTAGCTCTTCTCGGCTCGCTCCAGTCCCGCCTTCATCATTGGCAGCATGCGGTTCATGTAAGCGGGCTCGCGTTCGGCGTCGGGCTTCTGGCGCTCGGCGGCGAGTTTGACCAGTTGCGATGCCTGCCGTAGCGCCGACGAACCCGAAGCTGCCGCTTGCAAGAGAAACCCGCGCGCGGCGGTCATCTCCCTTTCGCCAACCATCGCGTCGAGCCGGCGTTTCGCGTCCAGCGCGGCTTGCCATTCGGCTTTGCCCGCGGCCCACTTCTCTACCGCGGCCTCTGCCGCCTTCTGCTTCTCGATGATCTTGCCGCGCTTCAGGCCGGCGAGTTGTCCCTCGGCATTCTTGAAGACGTTGTTCAGGCTCTTCACCGTCGCGGCGACGGCGATCGTTCCCGCCTCGTCGCCCTTCGCCGCCTCTTCGATCAGCCGGATCCAGGCGCCCTGCACAACCACGCGGCGCTCATACAGATTCTTCTGGCGGTCGGCCATCTCGAGTGCCGTGAGCGAGCGGACGGTTGTACCGGGGTAGCCGAGCACCATGACGAAGTCGCCGGGCTTCACGCCCGTAGTGGAAATCGGGAAGAAGAACTCCGGCTTGTATGGAACGTTCTCCTTGCTGTAAGCGGCCGGCTTGCCGTCCGGACCGGCGTAGGCGCGGGCCATCGAGAAATCGCCCGTGTGCCGGGGCCACATCCAGTTGTCTACTTCGCCGCCATACTCGCCGATCGCGCGCGGCGGCGCATAGACCAGCCGCACATCCTGAAGTTCCATCGACTCGACGAGCACATACTGCACGCCGCCATCGAAGGCCGCCACACGGCAGCGCGCCGCCGGCGTCTTCTCGCATTCGGCGACAAGCTGCTTCTCCTTTGTCTCGATCGCCTTGGCCCGTTGAATGTCGCTCGCGCCCGTCGGCGCCGCGGCTTCCATCTCTGTCGTGACGTCGGTGAACTTGCGTGGCACCTGGACGCGACCGGTCTTCGACGGCAGTTCCTGGCCGCGCGATGACGCGATGAAGCCGTTTGTGATCAGGTCGCGGCCTGGGCTGCTATGCTCCTGAACCATGCCGAAAAGGCAATGGTGATTGGTCAGAATCAGCCCGCTCTCCGAGACAAAACCGGCCGAGCAGCCGCCGATGTTCACGGTCGCGGCCAACAGTCCCGTGCCGCGCGCCGGATCCCACAGCCGGTTCACTGGCAGTTGCAGGCCCTGGCGTTTCAGTTCTGCCTGGTTCAACTTCAACACCTGCTGCGGCGTCCATTTACCCTCACCCGCCCACAGCGCCGCAAACGCGGCGGCAATTGCAATCACTCGTCTCAATGCTGACTCTCCTTCCGCTGGGCGAGCGCCTGTTTGCCCGCCTCGATCACTTCCAGGATTCTATCGACATCGTAGACCGCGCCGGCCCACGTCCCGCCGCTGGCATCCTGCAACGCCGCCCATAGCCGCGTGTCGTCGGGCAGGTTGGGATCCGGCGCAAGGCCGGTCCGCGCTTGCCGCTCCGCCAGTACCTTCGCGCCTTCCTCAGCGCCAAACAGATCCTCACCATGACCCACCAGGTTGACGCTGCCTTCCAGCCGGTTGCGATCGACCACAATCTCGATCACGTCGCCGTCGATGAGTTTGCCCAACGGTCCGCCGGCGAGCGCTTCGGGCGAAACGTGGCCGATGCAGGCGCCCGTCGAAACGCCGCTGAAGCGCGCATCGGTGATGAGCGCCACTTCCTTGCCGAATGGCAGATGCTTCAGCGCGCTGGTCAATTGGTAGGTCTCTTCCATGCCCGATCCCATCGGGCCGCGGCAGCAGAGCACCAGCACGTCGCCGGGGCCGATCGAATCGCTCTTGATCGCTTCGATCGCAGCGGTCTCCGTCGTGAAGATCCGCGCCGGACCGCGCTTGCGGTAGATATTGTCATCGCCCACAACCGACGCGTCAATCGCCGTGCTCTTGATCACCGCCCCTTCGGGCGCGAGGTTGCCCACAGGAAAGCAGACCGTCGATGTCAGGCCACGACTGCGCGCCAGATCCGTCGGCATGATGACATCGTCCGGCTCGATTCCGTCGACGTCCTTCAGCCGTTTTCTCAACGCCGCGCGGCGTTCGCTTTCCTGCCACCAGTCCAGCAGCGTGTCCAACTTCTCGCCCGTCACCGTCTTCACGCTCGTGTCGAGCAACCCGGCGCGCCGTAGGTGAAGCATCACCTCTTGCACTCCGCCGGCCATGAACACCTGCACTGTCGGATGATTCTTCGGTCCGTTTGGCAACGCATCGACGAGCCGCGGCGCGGCGCGGTTGACGCGCGCCCAGTCGTCGACGCAGGGACGTTTCAAACCCGCATGATAGGCGACGGCAGTCAGGTGCAGAATCAGGTTGGTCGACCCGCCGAAGGCCGCGTGGACGGTCATGGCGTTTTCGAGCGACGCCTGCGTGAGCACGTCCTGCATCGTCATCCCGAGGGCGATTTGACGCATCAGCGCCCGCGCGCTGCGGACGGCCATGTCGCGCCAGACCGGTTCGCCCGATGGCGCCAGCGCGGCGTGCGGCAATGTCATCCCCAGCGCCTCTCCCACCACCTGCGCGGTCGCCGCCGTGCCGAGGAACTGGCAACCGCCGCCGGGCGTGCCGCATGCCTTGCAGCCCATCTCGGCGGCGTATTCGCGCGTGATCACGCCATGCGAGTAGCGTGCGCCGATGCTCTGAACGGCGCCCAGATCCTCGCCTCCTTCAGCCGGCAATGTCACGCCGCCAGGGATCAGGATGCAGGGCAAACCGCGCGTACCGGCCAGGGCCATCATCATCGCAGGAAGCCCCTTGTCGCAGGTAGCCACGCCGGCGACGGCATCACGGCGCGGCAGGCTGCGGATCAGCCGCCGGAAAATCATCGAAGCGTCGTTGCGGTAGGGCAGCGAGTCGTACATGCCTGGGGTGCCCTGCGTGCGGCCATCGCACGGGTCGCTGCAATAACCGGCAAACGGGACGGCGCCGAGGCTCTTCAACTCACGAGCCGCCGCCTCGACCAGCAGGCTCACCTCCCAGTGGCCCGTGTGATATCCCAGCGCGATTGGCGTACCGTCCGCAGCGCGCAATCCGCCGTGTGTCGAAAGCAGCAGGACCTCGGCGTTGCCCATCGCCCGCGGGTCCCAACCCATGCCGGCGTTCATCGTCCAACCAAACAAATCGCCCGAAGGAGAGTTCCGCAGCATCTCCGCCGTGAGCGGCAATTCGCCCTCCGGCCCTTTGCCCTTGGTCCGCATCTCGAACAGCGTTCGGTCGCCTGAGTCCAGAACTGTCCCGATCGCGGGCGCGTTCACCTGTCTATTCATGACTTCCCTATTTTGACGGCTTCACCGCATCAATGAACTTCTTGGGATCACCCGGGCTCACCATCACCGCGCCGTCCCGTGTCTCGATCACCACAACCGTGCCAACGCCGCTCATCAGCCGGAGCGTCTCACTCCGAGGCGCATTGAAATCCATGTTCACAGCGTACATTCACCGCCGGACCCGCGCCGTTGTGATAGCATTCGCCCGAGAACCCCTCACGATGACACGCCGCAACTTTCTCGCCACATCCGCCGCGCTTGCGCCCGCCGCAACAGCACAAGTCTCGCCAATGAAGTCGGGCTTCAACACCTATTGCCTCAGGGCCTTTCGCTGGACCGACCGCCAACTGCTCGACTACGCCGCCGAGCAGAAGCACGACGCCATCTTCCTTCAAGATTCGCTCGATCCCCGCACCAAGGACCCCGCCCACTGGGCCGAGGTCAAGGCCTGGGCGGCTGAGCGTCAACTCCATCTCGAAACCGGCGGCGGAGGCATCATGCCGCGTACGCCAGACGCCTTTCAGGCTTCCGTAGACAACATCGCCTACAACGCCCAGCGGGCCAAGGCCATGGGTTCGCCGCTGCTGCGCTGCGTGCTCGCCAGCGACCGCGCTTCCCTGCCCCCAGGTCCAGCCGAACAGCACATGGAGACGGCCATCCGGCTACTCAAGGCCGTCAGGGCGCGCGTCGTCGATGCCGGCCTGAAAATCGCCATCGAGATCCATAAAGACTTCCAGGCCTTCGAGCACCGCACCATCATCGAGGAAGCGGGCAAGGATTTCGTCGGAACATACATGGACACCGGCAACCCCGTCTTCGTCCTTGAACACCCGATGACGACGCTCGAGACCATGGCCCCCTACATCCTCACGCTCCACCTGCGCGACTCGGTCATCTACGAACATCCGCGCGGCGTCGCCGTCCAGTGGGTTCCTTTGGGCGAGGGCGTGGTCGATTTCAAGGAGATCATGGCCGCCGCCCGCCGCCTTTGCCCCAACGTTCATGTCTACATCAAACCCATCACCGGGCGCCCTCCGCAGGTGATCCCCTATCTCGAGGATTCCTACTGGAAGCTCTACCCCAAGGCCCGCGCCGCCGACCTGGCGCGCTTCCTCGCCCTGGCCCGCCAGGGACGTCCCTACGAACGGACCATGGTCATCGAGGACCTTCCCGGCCGTCCCGTGCCCGAGCCGTTCCGGGCTGCCATGCAATTCCAGCAGCGAGAGCACGTCGAACGCAGCGTCGCCTACGCGCGCAAGGAACTCGGCCTCGGCGTTCGTTGGCGCGCCTGACGCTCAAATGCGCCGCCCCGGCGGTGGTGAACCCGCGGCGTCCATCAGCTACAATGAATCAATATCCCCCGTTCAAGCATGGAGACTTATTAGTGACGAAAGTGGATGGCGGCCTCGTCGCAGTCTATCCAGGCAGTTTTGACCCGCTGACGAACGGTCATTTGGACCTCGTTCAGCGGTGCGTTCCTCTTGTCGACAGACTGGTTGTCTCTGTGCTCGACAATGAGACCAAGAGCGCGTTATTCAAGGTCGAAGAGCGCGTCGAGATGTTGAAGGATGTCCTGAGAGTCTTCCCGAATGTCGAGGTGGACAGCTTCAATGGCCTCCTCATCGACTACGCCCGCCGCAAGGGAGCGCGGCTCCTGCTGCGCGGCATCAGAGCCATCTCGGACTACGAATATGAACTCCAGATGGCGCTCATGAACCGGCGATTGGCGCCGGAGATCGAAACCATGTTCATGATGGCCGGAGAGGCCCATTCCTTCATCAGTTCCCGGCTGGTGAAGGAGGTCATCCGGCTCGGCGGCAACATCAGCGGCCTGGTGCCTCCCTCCGTCGAAGAGATGCTTCGGCGAAGGATACTCACTCCAGGCGGATAGACGCGTCACGGGCGGGAAAACCAAACAGGTAGAATCGAGTCCAAGCAGCATGATGCAAGCCACACCCTCACTCGCAGACCGCATCGCTCTGATCAGCGTCTCCTCCACCGCGAAAGTCTCTGCCGAAGCCGACCGTCTGCGCCGGGCCGGCGAAGATGTCGTTGACTTCGGAGTCGGTGAACCCGACTTCCCCACGCCTGACAGCATCAAACTGGCCGCCGTCCACGCGCTCGACGCCAACTTCACGCGCTATACCGCCATGGCCGGCATCCAGGAGTTGCGCCAGGCCGTCTGCGACCGCCACAACTTCGATTACGCGACAACCTACACGCCCGCCGAATGCGTCGTCACCGTCGGCGGCAAACACGCCATCTTCAACATCACCCAGGCTGTGCTGAATCCCGGCGACGAGGTCATCATCCCCGTCCCTTACTGGGTCACCTACAAGGACGTCGTCAACTACGCCGGCGGCAAGTGCGTCTTCGTCGAGACCCGCGAGGAAGACGGTTTCGCCCTTACGGCCGAAGAGGTCAAGCGGGCCATCACCCCGAAGACCCGCCTCATCATGATCAACTCGCCCTGCAATCCTTCGGGCGCGGTGATCGATAACGCGGAGTTCGAAAAGATCGCCTATCTCGCCCGCGACAACGGCATCTGGCTGATGACCGACGAGTGCTACAGCCACTTCCTCTATGACTCGACCCCGTTCTCGGCCGCCGCCATGCCGGGGGTGAAAGAGACGACGATCGTCGCCGGGTCGCTGTCGAAGACCTATGCCATGACGGGTTGGCGGATCGGCTTCGTCCTGGCGCCGGCCGCCTTGTGCACGGCCATCATTAAGCTTCAGTCGCACTCCACGTCGAACCCGACTTCAATCGCCCAAAAGGGCGCCCTCGAGGCCCTCACCGGACCACAGGACTCGGTCGCGGCGATGCTGGCCGAGTACCACAAGCGGCGTGACTACGTCGTCTCGCGCCTGCGCGCCATGCCCGGCGTCGCCTGCCCTGAACCGCGCGGCGCCTTCTACGCCTATCCCAACATCTCGGGCGTTCTGTCGCCGAACGGGCTGCCCACGGCCATGGCCTTCGCCGAGAAACTGCTCGCCCGGAAATTTGTCGCCGTCGTCCCCGGCGAGGCGTTCGGCACGCACGCCCATGTCCGCATCTCGTACGCCGCGTCGATGGATGATCTCAAGAAAGGAATGGACCGCTTCGAAGCGTTTGTTAAGGAAAACATCAGTTAGCAGGTATCCGGCGGTCGCTTTCCTCGTCTCGGCCGCGCTGTTCATGGTTTCCTGCGGCGACGAGCCCAACCGTGAACCGGCTTTGGCGGAGGCTTTTGTCGCTCCGGCGACGCTTCAAATCCGCGCCGAACTTGTCACCCGCGCGCCTCTCGTGGCGACGCTCAAGCACGGCGATCGAGTCGAGATCCTCGGCCGCAGGCGGCGCTTCTATAAGCTGCGAACGGCTTCCGGCATCACCGGTTGGGCGGACTCCTGGCAACTGCTCTCAACCGATGGGATGGAGCATCTGCGCGACCTTGCCCGGCAGACCGCCGAGGCGCCATCGCAGGGGCAGGCCACTGTTTTCGACGCCCTGAACGTCCATACCGCGCCCAACCGCCAGGCGCCGTCCATCTTTCAGATCGCTCCCGGCGCAAAGGTCGAGGTCGTCGCCCACGAACCCGTGCCACGCCTTCCCTATAGGCCGCCATCGCCGTTGCTGCCGGCCCTCGAAGCCAGCAAGTCCACCGCACGGAAACCCAAACGCGAACCCAAGTACCCGCCTCCGCCCCGCCCGCGGCCGCCCGGACTCCCCAAGGACTGGCTCAATCTTTCCGGTGGTGTCCCGCCTGTTCGACCCGCCGCTCCAACGCCCGTCAGCGCGCCAGCCCCCCCCTCGCCCATGGAGATGTGGTCGCTGGTCCGCGCCCGCGACGGCCGCTCCGGCTGGGTGCTCGCCCGCATGTTGCTCATGGCTATCCCCGACGAAGTGGCTCAATACGCCGAACGCGCCCGCATCGCCGCATACTTCCATATGGGCGATACCCTGGATCGCGAGGGGGGCGCCCATCCGGCCTGGCTCTGGGCCGCGTCCTCGCGCCCAGCCGCCGACTTCGACAGCCTGCGTCTGTTCACCTGGAACACACGCCGCAATCGCTACGAGACCTCCTACATCGAACGTAACCTCACCGGATTCCTTCCAATCCTGATCGAGCGGCGCTCCACCGGCGAAGCCTCGGCGTTCTCCGCGCTGATCGTCGAAAAAGACGGGTCCCTCCAGACGCGTGTCTACTCCGTCAACGGCTTCCGCGCCCGCCTCGCCTCGCGCCGCCCCGCCACCGTGCCCAAGAGATGGTACACACCTGACGAAATCAATGGCCAACCCGCACAACCCCCGGCCTCCAGCCAGCCGCTGCCAACCTGGCGCGACCGCCTCCCCGCCTGGGTCCCTTTCCTCAGCCGCCACCCATCGAACTGAGATCCACCCGGTCCATCGCTAGAAATTCGGCCACATGCGGGTGCTCGCATGTCTCAAGTTCGCTCACGGGACCAAAGTAGATCACCCTGCTCTCGTAGAGGAAAACCACCTTATCCGCAACTTTCCGCATCAGGTCCAGGTCGTGGGTCACCACGATGGACGTCAAACCCAGTTGCTGCTTGAGCCGCACCATCAGCCGGCCCATCTGCTCCGACATGATCGGATCAACCATCGTCGTCGGCTCGTCGTACAGGACGCATTCCGGCTGCGCCGCCAGCGCCCGCGCAATCGCCACGCCGCGCCGGTATCCCGTCGATAGATCGGTCGGATAGGCGTCCTCGTACTCAGCCAGATCCACCAGATCAAGCAATCCCTTGACCACTTCCTCACGGTTCGATTCGTCGTAGTCCTCCCTCAACTCCAGCGAGAAGAGGATATTCTCCCCAACCGTCAGCGAGTCAAACAGCGCCCCGCTCTGGAAGACCATCGTGACCTTCTTGCGGATCCTGCGCAGTTCAGCCTCATTCAGATCGGTGATGTCGCGGTGAGCCACGATCACCCGTCCGGCGTCCGGTTTCATAAAACCCATGATGTGAGAAAGACTTACGGACTTGCCCACGCCGCTGCGCCCGATCACCGCCAGAGTCTCGCCCGGCGCGCAATGAAAACTGCAGTCGACTAAAACGGGGTAGTCGAACGTCTTATGGACGTGGCGGAACTCGATGTAATGCGGATACTCGTCCTTCATCCTTCGTCTCTCGCGGCCTCCCAGTCGTTTGGCGTGTTGATGTTCCGCAACTGGTCCGCCCACGCCGCCTGCCACGCCAGACCATTGACTTTGTCGAACAGAACCGTAGCCTTCAGCGCGCCCTCCAGAAGCAGGCTCTGCACCTCGGTGAGGCAGTCTTCATGATAGACCGCGCAAAGCGGCTCCTGGCGGCCGTCGCTGCAACAGGCGTAAACCGCGCGGCGTCCAGATTGTTCGGCCGCATTCAACAGTTCCCGCAACCATTCCGCCTTCACCCCTGCCATGTCGCAGGCCACCACCAGGGACCATTCGGCCCCGCCCTGCCGCAGCGCCGCTTCGATTCCACTCAACGGCCCGCTGCCTGCATAAGCCTCGCCAAGAACCGGATAACCCAAATGAATGTACTTCTCGCCGCCGCCCACCAGGCTGACCCGGCCCGCCGCCTCCTCCACCCGCGCCGCCACCCAAGCCGCCAAAGCCATATCCCGATAGCTCAGCAGCGCCTTGTCGCGGCCCATTCTGCGGCTGGCGCCCCCGCTCAAGACGAACCCTGCCCGTCGCATGAGACAATCTTATCAGCCGGCAAACCCTTTCCCTCAGTACATTTACCGATGAAAAAATCTGGACTCCGCCCGTATAATGGAAAAAACATGGCACGGGCGATTTGTTTCATTCTCGCCGGCCTCGCCGCTTCCTCCGTCGTGGCTTCGGCGGAGTCTCGTCTGCAGATCCGCAGCGTGGTTCGCGCCGATGCACGCTCCGGCCGCCTCATCCGGACCTCGGTCGTCAAACGTGCGCCTGCCGCCACCGTGCCCGCTCCTTCCCTGTCCCCCGTTCAGTCAATCGGCGCGCCCGTTCAGCCGGCTTCCTCTTCCGTGACCGACGTCGGCGCCCTCGTCAATCAGGCCGCCGCGACCCATGGGGTGGATGCGGCGCTCGTCCATTCCGTCATCTCGGTGGAATCGGGATTCAATCCGCTGGCTGTCTCGCCGAAAGGCGCCCAGGGGCTGATGCAGTTGATCCCCGCCACTGCCAGGCGGTTCGGCGTCACCGATAGTTTTGACGCCCGTCAGAATATCGAGGCGGGCGTGAAGTACCTGCGCTATCTCCAGGAGATGTTCAAGGACGACCGTCTCGCGCTGGCCGCCTACAACGCCGGTGAAGGCGCGGTGGCGAGGTATGGCGGCATCCCTCCTTACCGGGAAACCGAACAATACGTGGAGAAGGTGGGACGCAAGCTTAGCGCCGTTCGGCGCACCGCCCCCAGCGCGGGCAAGGATGCCTCCAGAACCTCCGAACCGGCCGCGCAGCCAAACGAACCATCCAATGTGGCAGACCCTGCCCCTGAGCCGGTTCCGCTTCAAGCCCTCGAATCGTTCACGGATGAATCCGGCCTGATTCACTTCGTCACCAGAAACGTGGCCGCCAGAAAGACCCTCCCGCGCCCATGAACCTCAAGGCACGCCTGACGAGTCTGATCCCGGTCCTGGCGTGCCTGGCCACGGCGAATTCACTTTGTGCCGGGACTTCGGCTGCTCCGGTTGCCCTCACGTCGGTGCGTGTCTGGTCCCTCGGCCCCGTGACGCGCATCGCCATCCAACTTACCGGCGACGTGACATTCAAGCGGGACCAGATCCTTCAGCCGCCCCGCCTGTTCCTGGATCTTCACGGCTGCGCGATCAAGCTCGAACCCGGCTACTCGCGAGTGATGAATGTGGACGATCCGCTCGTCGAACGGATTCGCATCGCCCTCAACCAGGCCACCATCGCGCGCGTCGTCTTCGATCTCAAGAAGCCGGTGGACTATGAGATCAGCCAGCTTGCCAACCCCTACCGGCTGATGATCGAACTGCGCGCCAAGGGCGCCGGGCCAAGGCCCTCGCCGTCGGACTCGGGCCGGATCGTCACTGAGAATATCGACAAGACTCAGCCGGGTTCCCTGCCCACTGCCAGCCTGCCGCCAGCCACCCGTCCTCAGCCCGTGCGTGAGCCGGCGCAAGCGACGCCTCTGGCGCGGCAGCCAGCCAAACCGCCTCCACCGGTCTCTGCGCCTGTCCGTGCCGTCAACCCCGAAGTTCGCCCGGGGCCTGTCGAGACGGCCAAAGCCGCCCCGCAACCAAACGAACCCTCTCCGCCGCCCGTCCAGGTGACGCCAACGAAAGAAACGGCGCGTCCGGTCGAATTGAGCGCCGCTCCCAAGCCCGCCGACCCCGGCCGCGGCGGGCGCACTTCCCTGACCCGCGCGCTCGGCCTGAAACTCAATCGCGTCGCCATAGACCCCGGCCATGGCGGCCACGACCACGGCACCACCGGCCCCGGCGGCGTCATCGAGAAGGAACTGGTCCTCGACCTTGCCAAACGCCTCGGCGCATTGATCGCCCAGCGACTTGGCGCGGAGGTCGTCTTAACCCGCGATTCCGACGTCTTCCTCCCGCTCGAAGAACGCACCGGGATCGCCAACCGCGAGCGCGCCGACCTGTTCCTGTCCATTCACGTCAACTCGTCACCCCTCCGCGCCGTCTCCGGCCCAGAGGTCTTCTACCTCAACTTCACCGACTCGAAGGCCGACCTCGAAGTCGCCGCGAGAGAGAACGCCGGCCACGGTAAGTCCATCTTCGAACTCAGCGAACTCCTCCAGAAGATCGCCCTCAAGGACAAGGTGGATGAATCCAGGGAATTCGCCCGCCGTGTGCAGCGCTCGCTCTATAGCCTCAACTCCCCTTCCGCCACCGCCAGGAACCGGGGCGTGAAGAAGGCCCCGTTTGTCGTTCTCATCGGCGCTTCCATGCCGTCGATCCTCGCCGAGGTCGGCTTTGTCACCAACTCCAAGGAAGAGTCGTTGCTGAAGCGCTCCGAGCACCGCGACCGCATCGCCGAAGCTCTCTACCGGGGCGTGGCCGACTACGCCTCGACGCTCAGCAAAATGACTGTCGCACGGGAGACGCCTGCCGCCGCCGGTGATCCCCTGAAGCGCTAGCGGTCCAACCGGTCTAAGTCGGGGTCTTGCGCGTCTGCCCAAGTTGCTCGGGCAGTTGGAATGAAACGCGGTTCCTTCCCTGCCGCTTGGCCGTGTAGAGACCTTCGTCGGCGGCGCGCACCAGCAACCCCGGCGGGAAACCGCTGCCAGGCTGCATCGAACTAGCCCCAAAGCTCGCCGTCACCTGGACTTCAACTCCATCGAGCACCACCGGAGTGCGCTCGATCACCTGCCTGACCCGCTCGGCGTGGCTCAACGCACAGAGTTCGTCGCAGCCCGGCAGCACGATCAAAAACTCCTCGCCGCCGATTCGTCCCACGGCATCGTAGCTTCTGACAACGCCGCTCACCCGCCTGACAACCTCACGCAGCGCCTCATCTCCCGCCGCATGGCCGAGCGTGTCATTGATCTGCTTGAAGTGATCCAGATCCAGCATCACCACCCCAAGGCTGCGCTTCTCCCGTTCGGCCCGGTGCGTCTCGCGCTCCAGTGTCTCCAGAATCACCCGGCGGTTCCAGCAACCCGTCAGCGCGTCCCGTGTCGCCTGGTCGCGCAGCGCCTCCTGCGCCAGCATCAGTTGATTCTGCAGATCCAGTATCCGGCGTCCAGCCCTCAGCCGCACTTCCAATTCATGCTTGTCGAACGGCTTCACCACATAGTCGTCCGCCCCCGCGCCCATGCCTTCCACGATGTCCTCACGCTGGCTCTTCGAGGTCAGCAGAATCAGGTACGTGTATGTCCCGGGACTGCCCTCCCTCACCAGCTTGCATACTTCCGGCCCGGTGAAGACCGGCATCATCCAGTCCAGGATGGCCAGCCTCGGCGGATCGGCGCCTTGCAGACACGCCAAAGCCTCCGCGCCGTCGCCGGCACAGACGACTTCGAAGTCCCAACTCTCCAGCGTCGCCTGCAAGAGTCTGCGCATCACAAGACTGTCGTCGGCGATCAGAATCTTCATTCGCGCTCCCTGTGGGTCCTTGGACCAGGTTCAATCCATCAGAATCCCGCCGGATTTCCTCCGCGAATCTGGCCCGGTGTCCGCCAGACCTATCCCGCTCGGCCTGTTAGCCTATCAAGACAGCGCACTTTAGCCCTTACATTCTCTCACCACAATCGCTCTCCTGTGTTTTCGACGCCGCCGCTGCCTGCTCGCCCGCGCATCCGCCGGGCCTCGTCCCGCTTGGCTTCCTACCCCGGAGTCGGCTAACCTGAAGGCGGAGGAATGGGTGAGTGGTTGAAACCGGCGGTCTTGAAAACCGTTAGCGGGGTAACTCGCTCGGGGGTTCGAATCCCTCTTCCTCCGCCATCTCCCTTTGCCACGCCTCAGCGGGCGCGGTAGAATCGTGCCGTCATGCAACGGCGAAGTTTCCTCTCCACAACCCTGGCCGCGCCCGCCGCGCCGGCTCTGCTCGCCGGTCTCCGCCAGGAGATCGCCAAACTCGACATGGTCAGCTCCCACGAGCATCTGCTCTGGGAGGACGAACGGCTCAAACTCAACGCCGGCGTCTTCACCTTGGCAAGTCATTACCTGATGAACGACGCCATCAGCGCCGGCCTGCCCCCCGCGACCGCCAAGACCCTCGAAGACCCGTCAATCCCCCTCAAACAACGCTGGGCCGCCTTCGAACCTTACTACCGGGCCGCCCGCTTCACCGGCTATGGCCAGGCCTTCCGTATCGCCATGAAGGACATTTACGGCATCGCCGACGTGAACGCCTCCACCGTCGAAAAGGCCGAGTCCGCCATCCATGCGATGAACAAACCCGGTCTCTACGAAGAGGTCCTGCACCGCCGCGCAAGGATCCTCTACGGCGTCCTCGACGACTACTGGCACGGCGACCCGATGCGCCCAGACCCGCGCTTCTTCGTCCTCGCCCGCAAACTTGACCCGTTCATCACGCCAGACCGCGCATCCGCCTTCAAACGCATGGAGGAGCAGACAAATGTCTCCGTTACATCGCTCGCCGGCCTGAAATCCGCCATGGAAAAACGGCTCGAACAGAGCATGGCCCAGGGCATGATTGCCGTCAAATCGACGCTCGCCTATTCGCGCGAAATCCGCTACAACGAGGTCAGCGAAGCCGACGCCGCCCGCGACTTCGAAGCTCTCGCCAAGGACGCCCGCCGCCCGCCCGAAGGTCCCCGCCGCTGGACGGAACGGCCCTACCGCAACCTCGAAGACCACATGTTCCACCACGCCATGCGCCTGGCCGAGGCCCATGCCCTGCCCGTCCAGATCCATACCGGCACACTCGCCGGCAACTGCGTATTCCGAGCGATGCCGATCAGCGTTCCGAACTGATGCCGATCGCGATT
>CAZLDN010000054.1:0-31597 GCA_964558355.1 uncultured Candidatus Solibacter sp. | reverse complement strand
TCTTGTGTGAGAATCGCCCATTCCTTCAGGCTCATCTTGTATGAGACAAGACTAAACCTGCCGGCCGCACTGCGGTTGTTCTATAATCCGGACGGCCGGGGCTATTCGCTTTGTCTGATATCCAGAGTTCGTTTGGTCCCTGTCTGATCCGCTGCTACAGTTCCTTCATCCAGGCACGGGCGAATTCCAGCAACGCGGCGGCCGGGGCCTTGCCCGCACGGTACAACGCCTTCCAGATGTCGCTCTTGCGCTCGTAGTCGGGATTGACGAACTTCAGTTTGTCGCCCCGCCGCACGGTCTGGGCCGCGAAATCCACCGTGGCCGCTTCGGCCACAAGTACGCTCAGCTTGGGCTTCAACACCGCCCGCAGGTTGTACTTGTCCCAGTTCGTCTGCTCTGCTTCCTGTTGCGCTTTGTTGCCGCCCGCCTGCAGCTCCGCTTCATTGTCCGGTCCGCCCATGTCGATCGACTTCAGGACCACATAGCCTTTCTTGAACTTCTCCGGGTCGGATGCGATCAGCGGCTGAATCGCCTTCGCTCGCGTGTAGAGTTTCTCGCCCTTGGCCTTTGTCTTGGGACGGTTTGACTTCGACTGCCTCTCCCAGTCGCTCAGGTCCGACTCGAACATCGGCTTGATCTGACCCACGGGCAACATCAGGAGCATCTGCGCCATCTGGGCAGCCGCCTGCTTCGTGGCCTCGTCGATTGCAGCATCGCCCCCAGCCGCCATCTCTTTATACTTCTCTTCGGGGGACTTCACCTTGATGCCGTGGTCAACGGCCTTGTGCTGTTGCTTGATATAAGCGGCATGGGCATCCATGAAGGACTTCGACACGACCAACCCCTTCACAGCCAGCCCTATTTCTCTCACCGCCGCCGCGCGCTGCTGTTCGCTCAGCGCCTTGGCCGCTTGCCGCGTCTGCTGGTTGAACCAGGGGATCGTCAACCTCGTTTCGGCGTAGGCGCGCGTAGCCCGTTCAGCCTGTGCTTGCAGATCGCCTGGCTTGATCCCCAATCCACCCATCAGACCCTGCCACGCCATCAACGCCGCGGGCAGACAAACCGCTCCAGCCAGTATCCAGGTCCGTTTCATCCATTCCTCCTTTAACCAGTGGACAGGATACCCGATCACGCCGTTCCCTGCGCGCCCTAAAACATAACGAAAGAGTGTACTTACTTGTCCCTCTCCGCGCCTAAAAAGAACGAAGGCCGCGGCAGTTCATTCCCGCGGCCCGGTTGCTGATTTGATCGGAAATCAGACGTCGCAGATCGCCATCATCTCATCCAGCGTCTTCAGCGGGTCAGGCGTCGTCGGAGAATACTCATGCGACAGGAAGCCCGTGTAGCCCGTGTCGACGATCGCCTTGGCGATCGCGCTGTAATTCAGCTCCTGGCTGGCGTCGAACTGGTTCCTCCCCGGGTTGCCGGCCGTGTGGAAGTGGCCGATGTACTGGATGTTCTCCCTGATGGTCCTGATGATGTCGCCTTCCATGATCTGCATATGGTAGATGTCGTACAGCAGTTTGAAGCGCGGCGACCCCACCCGCTTGCACAACTCCACGCCCCACTTCGTGTGGTCGCATTGATAGTCCGGGTGGTTCACCTTCGAATTCAGCAGTTCCATGCAGATGTTCACGCCTTCGCTCTCGGCGATCGGCGCGACCTTCCTGAGAATCAGGGCGCAGTTGTCCAGACCCTCCTCGTCCGACTTCCCGCGCCGGTTGCCCGAGAACGTGATCACGCCTTTGATACCCGCCTTGGCGGCCATCGGCAGGTTCGTTTGGAACTGCTTCTCGATCTCGGCATGAAGCGCCTTGTCGTTGCAGGCGTCGGTCAACTTGCCACCGCCAGGCGTCATGTTTGGCAGCAGCCCGTACTTCTTCACGATGTCCCACTGCGCCGGCTGAACCAGGTCATAGCAGTGCGCGCCGAGTCGAGCCGCGTTGCGGCAGCGGTCTTCAAAGCTCATCGCGCGGCCGAATACGCCGCCGCAGACGCCTTGCTTGATGCGGTTCTTGCGCTGGACTTTCGGTCCGTCCTGCGCGTGGAGGACGGCGGCGGATGCCGCGCTGGTCAGGATCAGGTCACGTCGTGTCATATGAAAGGGGCCTCGCAAGATATCCTACATGAGAGTGGACCACACAATCACATACCGCACCGGCTACCCCATCAGCGTCGAGCAGTATCAGGAGTTGCTGAACTCCTCGACCCTCGGCGAACGCCGCCCAGTGAACGAGCCTGACAAGATCGCTTCCATGCTTCGCCATGCCAACCTGCTCGTCACCGCCTGGGACGGCGGCGTGCTGGCCGGCGCGGCGCGCTGCCTATCCGATTTCGCCAATGTGACCTATTGCGCCGACCTCTGCGTCCGGCTCGATTACCAGCACCGCGGCATCGGCAGACAGTTGCTGCGTGAAGTGCTCGATGCGGGCGGTTGCCGCATCGTCCTGCTCTCGGCTCCCAAGGCCGCCGGCTACTATCCGAAGATCGGCATGGAGAAGCACCCATCGGCCTGGATCACCACGGATAAGGGGATCGAATAGCATGGGTTTCGCTCTCTGGCTCCGCGACGGTCAGGCCTGGGCCATGGGCACGCACGAATACCGCCCCATGGGCGCGGCCGTGATTTCGGTATACGGCGTCTTCTCGCCCCGCGATTTCGAGCGTATGCGCAGAGCCCCGTCGAGGATGGATCCGGGCCTTCTCGGATTGTTCGCATCGATGGGCGAAATGAACGATTACTTGAAATTCCGCCTCGCTCCGGCAGTGCGGTCACAGCAACAGCAGATTTTTCGAAAAAAGTCCGTAAGCTCTTCCATGCCGGAGTTTTAGCGGCGTCTTCGATGCGCCGGTAACAGCTCTCGACGCGCGGAAAGTTCCAAGCCTGCCATTAGAATCGGTCCGGGCTCGCGGTGACCGCGGCTCCGGGAGGATGGCATGGCACAAACCAACGACATCGAGCTCGTCAACGGCGTTTACCGCATCTGGGACCGTCGCGACGAAGGCGGCTTCTATTGTGAGTCGGCTGACCAAAGCCTGGCCCAGAAGTGGCTGGCGGCAGCAGCGGACCTGGCCGGCATCGAGGCCCTGCCCGAGGGCGTCACGATTGGCTCGACGACCAGCCGGCAGATCAAGTTCAGCCGCGAACTTCCTTTCGGTTTCGACTACCACTGGGTGCGCGAGGTCGCCCTGGACGTCCTGCGCGGAACAACCGGGCTGAGGCTCGACAGCGACGCCACCGCGAGCGTGTCGGCCAGTTTGAACGCCCTGTTTGAAGTCCGCGTTCGCAACGGCAACGGGCGCCTGCGGCTGGAGCTTCGCTCCAATTCCGCCGAAAAGGGTTCGTTTGGTTTGAAAGCCGTTGCCGGCGTGAAGACCGAAATCAGTGGCGTGGATGGATCCGACGCCCTGCTCAAGGCTCTCGCAGGCATCCACCCCATCGAGTGGGTGCGCAAGATGCTTGCGGCCGGGGGCAGCGCCGATTGGCGCGATCTGGCCGACGCCGTGGGTATCCGCACCCGGCAACTCGATCGCCTGTACTCGAAATGGCTGGAGTTGACCGCCCGTGGCGAAGCCGCCCTCTGGCGCGCCCTCGGCGACAAGAGCGAGCTCGCCGAACTGCGGCGTGCCGTCCAAACCGTCGCCGCCGGCGAACTCCCCCTGCCCAAGGCCGGTTCCGCTGCCGAGGATTGGCTGATCTCGCTCGGCTCCACGGCCGCGGCCGATGCGGCCAAGAGCCTGTTGAACTGGCTTGACGACAGCACGCTCCTCGACTCCGCAACCCGCTTGCGCTAATACGCCCTCGATGTCCTCAACCCCTCGAAGCTCACCGACTGGGCCGCCGCCGCTCTGGCCGAACAGGCCGGCGGTCGTCTCAATACTCTGGATACCGGCGCTCTGCTGGCCCGCTGGACAAACCTCGCCAGCAGTATCTACGCCAAGACCTCGGAGGCGCTGAACCGTAAGTTGTCGGCCGAACTCACCGCAGCCGCCGAGGCCTCAGGCGGCGAGCGCGTCGCCCTTGATGTCTCGTTCCCGGCCACCGCGGACGGCGCGGTCGCGCTGCGGGCGGTCGCCGCCGGGGGCCTGGACGCCGCCCTGTCGGCTGGAGCTGGCGCCGTCATCCATGAGGGATGGGTCGAAGCGTTCCTCGCCCGGCGCCGCTATCTCGATCTCAACCTGCCATTCGTCGGCCGGAAGCAATACCGCAAGGATCTCGATGCCCTGGCCTCGGCAAAGGTGGTCAACGACGGCTTGGGCCGGCTCGTCGTCTATGCTCTGGACGCCAAGGACAGCGTCGTCGAGAATGGCGTCGTGGCCAGCACGTTGCTGCTCGCCGCCGCTGTCTCAGCCCGCGACGGTGAGCCGCATTGCGACAACCTGAACCTCACCTTCGAACACCGCTTCGCCACCGTTCCCGGCAAGGACGACGCCGCCTGGAACCGCGTCCTCGACGCCTACGGCCTTAAGCCCGACGCCTGGCCCGACGAGAAAGGCGAAGCCGTCCTGACGATCACCGCGCCCAGTGAACTCGTCCTTGCATGGACCCGCACGCCTCATCCGTCCACACCCGAGTTCGAAGCCGCCATCCTGCGTGTCTCGATGGCCCTTCAAACCATGATGCGAAGCTGGCTTCCGGCCCTCTATTTCGCCGATCCGGAACACTACCAGGATCTCGGCGCCGCCTGGCCTCTGCTGGTCTATGCCGCCGGACGGCCCTATCAGAGCCGTGGCCGCCGCGACTACGCCTACGACGCCATGGACCGCAAATCCGTCGCCGCGGCCGCAGCCAGCGCCCTGCCCGCTCTGCCCGGCCTGCTCGCCGATGCGCGGCAGAAACTCCTCGCCGCGGGGCTGAGACGGAAGGTCCGGCACTACGAGCCTACTCGCCCGGAAGGCGTGATCCACGATTCCCTCCGCCGGCCGCAATTCACCGCGCTGCTCAGCGCCGATGCCTTCCTCGTTCAGGACATGATCCGCCTCGCCGAAACTGGCCGCGATCTACGCTCGTCCTGGGCGAAAGATCCACGCGCCGTCGTCAAGCGGCTTTCCAGGGATGGAGCCTACTTCGTCAAATCCTTCCATAGCCGCCTCAAGCGTCTGTATGGCGGCAACGAGGTCCTCGGGCTTAGCTCACTTGTTCTGGTTGAAGCCACGGCCGCTCTGGCCGGCGTTGACGCCCGTTGCGAAGCCAAGCTCGAGTGGGTCAACGAAAAAGGCGAGCGCATATTCTGGACCCGCGCCTGAGGCCGCGAACGCAGAGAGCGGGTTCCGGACCAGACCCTCGAACGAGCGAACCGCCTGGCGCAGCTTTCGAGGAGTGGTCTCTTCGGCGCATCGCCATCAACGCCCCAGGCCCAGTCCTCCGGCGGCAGTTCGTTTGGTCGCTCAGAACAGCGGGCGTTGCGGCGTCTGCGCCATCCGGCGCTGCACGCCGAAATACTCGAACGCGCGGTCGGTCGCCATGCGGCCCCGCGGCGTACGGTCCAGGAACCCGAGCTGCATCAGATACGGCTCGTAGACCTCTTCAATCGTGTCCGGCTCCTCGTCGGTCGATGCGGCGATCGTGTTCAGCCCCACCGGCCCGCCGCCATACTTTTCGAGGACCGTCAGCATGATCTTCTGATCGATCTCGTCCAATCCGAATCGGTCCACTTCCAGAAGATCCAGCGCCGTCTTCGCCACGGTGAGCGTCACGTGGCCCGAGGCGCGCACCTGCGCATAATCCCTCACCCGCTTCAATAGCCTGTTTGCGACACGCGGCGTTCCACGGCTGCGGCGCGCCACTTCCACCGCCGCGTCGCCGTCGATCGTCGTCTCCAGAATCCGCGCGGCACGCAGCACGATGCTGGTTATCTCCGCCACTTCGTAGTGCTTCAGATAGAGCACCAACCCGAAGCGGCTGCGCAGCGGTGCGCTCAACAGACCCTGGCGCGTCGTGGCGCCAACGGCGGTGAACTGCTGAATTGGCAGCGAATGCGTCCTTGCGCCCGGGCCCTGCCCAATCACGATATCGACCCGGAAATCCTCCAGCGCCGAATACAGAACCTCTTCCACGTCCGCCAGCAGCCGGTGGATCTCGTCGATGAAGAAAACCTGGCTTCCTTTGAGCGAACTCAAAATCCCGGTCAGGTCTACTTTCTTCTGCAGCATCGGGCCGCTGGTGATGTCGAACGGCACCCCAAGTTCCTGCGACACAATCGCCGCCAGGGTGGTCTTGCCCAGACCAGGCGGACCGATCAACAGCACGTGATCCATCGCCTCCTGCCGCATCCGCGCCGCCTCGATGGCGATCGAAAGGATCTCCTTCACCTTCGACTGGCCGGTGAACTCAGCCAATGTCCGGGGCCGCAGGCTCGTCTCAAGCGCCAGATCCTCGTCGCGCACGGCGGCGGAAACGATACGGCGGGATGCGCTTTCGTCAGGCATGAATCGGAATCTTCAGGGTAGCAGCCAGCCGCTGCCGTGTCTCCGGCAGACTTGGCGGCGTGTCGTCACTGCGCGGCTTGGCCTACTGTCCGCCACCGCCGGGGCGGAAGACAAAGTCCTTCACGGCAACTTCGTCGGCCAGACCCAAACGGTTGCCGGGAACAATGAAGCCGAAGCGTCCAGCGCTAAGGTCGTCAGCATGGCTCTGCATCTGATCCACGGCGACCCAGCCTCCGTTCTGTTTGAACTCATGGCGGATGCGGTTGCGTTCGACCACGATCCGGACATCGAATTCGTTCAGGTTGGCCAGCTTGTGAGCGGTGTGGCCGGTTTCGGTCTGCCGTCCGTTGACGACTTCAACCCGGACGATTTCCTTGTCTTCGATACGGAACAGGACGTGGTTGCGTGGGTCTTTGTAGTTGACCACCCACTGCGCACGCTTGCCCCGGCGCAACTGGAACGCGAACTGATAGGTCCCAGGTGCGGGAGGCGCGCCATAGAGCACATAATTGCCGCCACGCCGGACGCGCCATGCGCCGTCGGCGGTCCAGGAACTGATGTCCTGGAAGTCCTGGATTCCCTTGGGAGGGGCTGTTTCAGCGCGGCCGGACTGTTCCGCGAGTTGTCTCAGCGCCACGGGGAGGGTGTTGGCCGATCCGGCGCCGACCTGGAAAGTGACGACGGAAGTGGCGTAGCCCTGGGCCGATACTGTGAGAACGTAGGAGCCTTCGGGCAGGGTCATGGAGGATTGCGTCACCGCCTGCGCCTGATTCTCGGCCTCACCGCGGCGGCGTAATGTCATCCTCGCGGCGGGCGGGTTGATCTCGAACTTGACCGTACCGGTGGCCTGCTGCGGGAATGCCAACTCGGATGCAAGCGACACGGATTCACCAGCCCGGAGATCCCTGGTAACCGAGGCGGACCGGTTCGTGGCACGTCGAAGCTCGAAGCTGTGCTGTCCAGGCGGGAGGTCCAGCGTGATGCTGCCTGAGGCTGGAATGGAACCGGCGGCGCTCCCATCGACGACCACCTGTGCCCCAGAGGGCCCGGAAACGGTGACGGAGGCCAACCTGACCACGACCCGTGGCCTCAATTCGATTCGAGCCTCCTCCCCCGCCTTCACCTCGACACTTGCCGGCGGCGGGGATTGGAAGCCATCCTTGAAGACTTCAACTTTGTATATCCCGGGTTTCAGGCTGCCGATTCGAACCGCGCCGTTGCGGGATTTCAGCCAGTGGGCATAGCCGTTGATTTTGGCGACGACCTGATCCTCGCCCGTGGCGATGAGGATCGAACCGCGTCCCGAATCGCTCTTGCCGAGCACGAAGGTCTGGACGACGGGCGCTCCTCCGGAGACGATGACCGGGACGGTTCTGGATGTCTTGCCGTCGTTCACCTCGACCTGGCGTGTGCCAGGGGCGATTCCGGAGAAACTCGCGCCCTCGGGCGGAACCGGCTTTGGCGATCCTCCGTCCACCGATACCTGGGCGGCTGGAGTACTTGTGTAGACCACCAGACGATCGCGGAAGAGGTGAACGAGGAGAAGGTCGACGGCAGTCACGCTGACTGGCGCGGTGACGGCCGGCATCGAGTTGCCCGCAAGCTGCAGGGCAACCGTGGCGCTGCCTTGCGGTCCGGAAAGCGCGAGTTCGTAATTGCCGTCGTTCAGGCTGTCCAGAACGTACTCGCCGGTGGCGCCGGGGTTCATGGGCTTTCCGGAGAGCGAGGCGGAAGCGAGTTCGATGTCACTGTAGACACGGACGCTGGGCCGCCATGGGTTCAGCATGAGGCCGACTCCGGTGGGCACGCCTTTCTGCACGGTGAGAGGCGTCACCAGAGGCTCGTATCCATCGAGTTCGGCGGTGATCTGATATTCGCCCGGCGCCATTTCAAGGGTCAGGTTGGAGAGACCCTTCTGCTCTCCGCCGACCATGATGCGCGCGCCGGGCGGGGTGGTCCTGATCTCAACCTGAACAGAGCCGGGACCGGAGACCTGCGTTTTCTTCCAAAGCGCGAAGACGCTGACGAGGACAATCAGGATCGCCCCGCCGATGATGGCGTTGCGAACCGGCTTGGGCAGGGCTCTTGGCGGGCGGATGGCCCTGGGGCTGGCTGCGGGGCCAGCCGGCTTCGGCGAAACCGGGGCCGCGGCGGCGACCGCGGGGGCTGACGGGATTGGAGCGGCCGCCTCCGGCTTTGTTGTCTTGGGGGTGGGCGGCGGTTGAGGCGGCGGGGGAGTGGCGATGAGGTCCGCCTTCGATTTGGCGATTTTGTTGCGAATCTCGCCGATGAGGGCCATGCACTCCTGGTCGCCCGAACGGACTTTCTCGATGGCGGAAGCTTCGGCGGAGATGCGGTCGAACACATCAACGGGGGAAGGCTTCTCCGCGGCCTCCGAAAGCGACTGGAGTTGCTCGATAGCCTGCTTGCGCTCACTCTTCGTTGCCACCTCGCGTGCGCCTTTCTCGAGTTGTCCGAGGAGTTGATTCAGTCTGGCTTCTTTGGGGTAGGAGAGCAGCCCCTGCTGGACGATGGCGATGGCGCCGTTGAGATCGCCGGCTGCATGCAGTTTTCGCGCCTGGGCGGTGCACCACGTGATGAATTCTTCCCGCTTCTGGTCGGCTCGGAGTGCCCGAAGATTCATGCCAAGGGTGTTGGCAGGGTCGACCTGCAGCAATTCAGCCAAGGCGGAGTCGGCCGACTCGGATTGCTCTTCGGCCAGTTTCTTCGCCCGCGCGGCGAGAGCGGCTGTAAGGGCTGTGCGGATCGTGGGGTTGCCTTCGTCAAGCTGGTCGGCTCCGCGCAGGGTTTCGATGCCCTCGCCGTAGTGGCCTTCCTCGATGAGACTGCGGCCTTTTTCGAGGATTTGGAGCGCTTCGGCCAGTTTCTGGTTCTTTTTCCTGGCGATGGAGCCGATCTGTTCGAGCTCGGCATCGCCCGGGAACTCAACCAGAGCCTGCTCGACGTCGCTGGCGGCCCTGCCGTAGGCGCGCGCCTCCATCTGGGCGTCGATACGCTTCACCCAGTTGCCGCGGGCGTCCTGTCTGGATTGGGCGTCCTTGCGTTTGCGCAGCCGCTCGAGTTCGAGGTCCAGCCCAGGGTGGACGGGGTGGATGGCGCGCAGGATTTCCCACTGATCGATGGCCTCGCCGTAGCGGCCTTCGTCCTCATGTAACCGCGCCCGGCTGACAACGCTGGAAACCAGGTCGCGCTTGTCCTGCGTGAGTTTGAGAGCGCGCTCGAAGTGCGGCTCGCCGGGGTGAACCAGCAGAGCTTCTTCAAGAATCGCGGTCCGCTTGTCAAGATCGGGCTGCTGTTCGACCTGGAGATCGGTCTCTGCGATGAAGGTAGGGTGGCCCTGGCGTTGGACCTGTTCGACCTGGCGGCGAAGGAGCGTGATCTCCTGCTCGACATGGCCCTCGCTCTCCAGTTCGTGGAGGATCTCCATGGCGACCTGGTATTCACCCTTTTCGAATGCCCTGGTCGCCTTTTCGACGCGGGGCAGGACTTTGTCGGAATCGAAGATGGCTATGGGTTCGCCATGAAGCGCCTTCCGCACCGTATCGCCGAACTCCTTCGCGCTCGAATAGCGATGCCAGGGCTGCTTGGCCAGAGCTTTGTGGATGGCGCGGCCGAGATTGATGGGCAGGTTGGGCAGCAGATCGACGAGCGAAGCCGGGTGTTCGTACAGAATGGCGCGGGAGATTTCGGTGTCGGTAGAGCCCGTAAACGGACGGCGGTGCGTGAGCGCCTCGTAGCTGAGCACGCCGACGGCGAAGATATCGCTGGCCGCGGAGGCCGGCTTCATCTGGAAAAGTTCGGGCGCCATGTAGGCGAGAGTTCCCCGGACGGTGGTTTGGGCGCCCGTGCCCGCATGGGCGACGCCGAAATCGATGATCTTGACCGAGTCGTCCTCGAGGATGAAGACGTTGCTCGGTTTGAGGTCGCGATGGATCAGGCCGCGGTCGTGCGCGGCCTGGAGACCACGGCAAATCTGGATGATCATGCCGGCGATGCGATCGACGGTGAGCCGCGGGCTCGACTTGGCGATCAGATCGTCGAGAGTGAATCCGGGGAGCAACGGCATGACGAAGTACGGCCGGACTTCGCCGTCATGCTCCATTTCGCCGATGTCGTAGATCTCGGCGATATTGGGGTGGGTAATCGAGGCCTGGAGACCCCACTCGCGGTAGAACAGTTGCTGTGCAGACTGGCTCGATACGTCGTAGATTGTCTTCAGCGCGACCTCGCGCCGCATGAGCGTATCCCACGCGCGATAGATGACGCCCATCCCGCCGCGCCCGAGAATCTCCCTCAGTTCATATCGGCCTGAGCCAGAAGCAGGCGGCTGCATGGAAAAATCGGACCTCCGACGCAACAAGATTACTACACTGAACTCCCAACGCAGACCACCGGAATCGCCGGGAATACGCTATTTCTTGTACTTCTCGGCCTTCTTCGGCTTCTTCGCGGTCTTCTTGTTGGGTCCTTTGCCGCTGCCGGCCGCGCCGCCCGAGTTGATCTGTACCAGCGTCCCCTGGATGGTTACGCCGCTCGGCCCGATATCAATGAAACCACCGGGGCCCTTTAGAGAAAGCTGCATTCCGGCTTCGATCACTACCTTCATGCCGCCCTTGATGTGGATTTCCATGCCGGCGTCCAGCGCGGCATCGGTCCCCACGGAGATGGATGTGCTGGTGCCCGAACTGACGGAGATTTCTTTCCCGACCGTGAGGACGGAGTTCTCGCCGATTGTCGAGTCGAAATTCTTTGCGATCTCCTCCGAATAGTCGTTGCCAACATAAAGATAGTGGTCGGTTCCGGTCTCGAAAACAGTCTCTTTCTCGACCGAGACCTCCAAGTCCTTCTCGGCGTGCAAGACGATGTTTTCCTCGCCCTTGGTGTCGTCGAACCGGAGTTCGTTGGCGTTGTCCTGCCCGCCGCCTTTAGTGGACCGTGTCTTGAAGCCGCTCCAATTCTGCTTGTCGGGCAACTTCCAGGCGGGCATCTGGTTGGCGTTATAGACACGTCCGGTGATGATGGGGCGGTCGGGGTCGCCTTCGATGAAGTCGACGATCACCTCCTGCCCGATTCGCGGCAGCCACATGCCACCGTAGTTCTGTCCGGCCCAGGGGTGCGAGACGCGGACCCAACAACTGCTGCCTTCGTCCTTCTTGCCGACGCGGTCCCAGTGGAACTGGACTTTCACACGTCCGTACTTGTCGCACGTGATCTCTTCGCCCTTCTTGCCGACGACGGTGGCGGTCTGGGGGCCGCGCATGATATGTTTCGGAGTCTTGCGCGCAGGGCGGTAGGGAATATCGAAGGGAACACAGCGGAACGAGTTCGTGTAGCGGGCGGGGCGGCCCTGGTCCTCGGGCAGGAAGTTCTCCTCTTCGCCGGAATGGACGACTTCGGTGACGACATAGGAGCGGTTCTGGTCGCGGCGCTCGTGGCCCGTGAGGTCGAACTTGAATCCGGGCATGAGCGAGCGGGCGCAGCTTGTGCCGCGAACGAACTCCTCGTCGGTCTCCTCTTCCTCCATGCGCAAACGAACCCATGCCGATCCTTCCCCGTGTTCTTCAAACTCGCCGGGGTAGTCGTAGACCTCGAAGTTCTCGTTACCCGTGCCGCGAGCCCTGGCCGGGACTTCGCTATGCATGTCCGCATCGGGCTTCTCGAAGTTGAAGTCGCGGTGGCTGCATTTGCCGCTGCGCACATTTTTCTCGACGTCCCAGGAAAAGACCGTATCCTCGCTGCGCTTGTACCCTCTGCCGAAGGCGCGTTCAACTTTCATGCGCGACTGGTGGGGACAAGGTTGGTGGGCGGCCGGCGCATCAGCGATCACCATGGTGTGCTTGCCCTGCTTCTGCTCGAAGAAGTAGAAGATGCCTTCAATCTCGAGCAGCCGGTTGACGAACTCGAAGGCCGTCTCGCGGTACTGGGTGAGGTAGACCCAGGCGCCGTAGTTGCCGGTGTTGCGCAGTTCGAGACGGTAGTCCGTGAAGCCGAACTTCTTGAACACCCACTCGACAACCTCGGGGACGGTCTTGTTCTGGTGGATGTAGCAGTCCGCAGTCCGGGTGAGCAGCCACAGCCACGGGACGACTTCGAGGCGGAACTGAGCGAGGAAGCCGACCGCCGGCAGGTTCTTGGCTCTTCTGACGTAACCGTTGAAATAGCGGAAGGAGGTTTCGTCGGATTGACGGATGGCGACGGTGATCTTCTTGCCAACCAACTCCGTGATGTTGAGCCGCGGATCGTCGCTGACCACATCGACACTAAAGAAGAACGCCTCGCTCATGGCCTCACGGCCATGGAGCTTGCGCACGAGCAGTTTATCCTTGCCCAGGGGCGTGTCGATATAAAAGAGTCTGTTGTGTTGACTGAGTGCTTCAGGCATGCGCACCTCCCTCCGCCAGCGCCAGAGCGCGGGCATTTTCCCACGCTTGACGTGGGTTCCCGCACGCGTCCGCGTTTGCGAGCCAAGTGAACAGCTTGCCTACGAGACCGTGTAGGTGAATCCTCCATCTTCGGCCGTGGCGACATGGAAGGCGGCGGGTTTGGCGCCTTCGGCCATCCTGGTCAACAATTGCCTCGATATGTCAGGCAACAAAGTGTTGGTCAGAATGTTGTCGACGTTCCTGGCGCCGCTTTCGACTTCAGTACAGCGCTTGGAAACCTCTTCGACGACCGCGTCATCCCAGGTGAGCCGGATGCGGTGATTCTCGTTCATCCGGCGTTGGATCTTGCCGAGTTTGAGCTTGATGATGACCTTCAGCGCCTCGTCGCGGATCGGGTAGTAGGGAACGAGCACCATGCGGCCGAGGAAAGCGGGCTTGAAGATCTTGTCGAGTTCAGGTTTGAGGGCCTTGATAAGGCCAATGGGCGTCGGGGCAGTCTCGGGATCGGCCACCAGCTTCACCATGGAATCGGTGGCGGCGTTCGAGGTGAGAATGATGATGGTGTTCTTGAAGTCGATTTCACGCCCCTCGCCGTCTTCCATATGGCCCTTGTCGAACACCTGGTAGAAGAGTTCGAGAACGTCGGGATGGGCCTTCTCGACTTCGTCGAGCAGGACGACGGAGTAGGGTCTTCGGCGAACTGCTTCCGTGAGCACGCCGCCTTCGCCGTAGCCGACGTATCCGGGAGGCGAACCTTTGAGTGTCGAGACGGTGTGGGCTTCCTGGAACTCGGACATGTTAATGGTGATGAGACTCTTCTCACCGCCGTAGTAGATGTCGGCCAGGGCAAGGGCGGTCTCTGTCTTACCGACGCCGCTTGGACCGATGAGCATGAACACGCCGATGGGGCGGTTGGGATCGTCGAGGCTGGCCTTATTGGTCTGGATGCGCTGGCCGAGCTGGTCGAGGGCGTGGTCCTGGCCGATGACGCGCTTGCCGAGAATCTTGGCGAGGTTCAGCGTGGTAGTGATCTCGTCCTTCAGCATCTTGCCGACGGGGATACCGGTCCAGGCTGAGATGACCTGGCCGACGAGCTGGCCGTCGACGCAGACGCGCATGAGAGGCGACTCGCCCTGCATGGCGCTCAGATCGGCTTCGAGTTTCGCCAGTTCCTCCCTCTTGACCGAGACGTCATCATCCTTGGCCGCCTCTTCGAGTTCGAGGCGCAGGACCCTCATGAGTTTGACGAGTTCGCCTTCCTTGGTCCAGCGATCGTTCAGTGCGGCGAGTTCGGCTTCGACGACGACCTTGCGATTGCTGATCTCTTCGAGGCGCTGGGCGTGATCGGCGCCGGTGGCGGCTTCACGTTCGAGGATGCGGGTCTGGACTGAGAGGTCGTCGAGTTCGCGTGTGGCGTCTTCGATGACAGGAGGCGTCGCGTTCTGGGCGAGTGAGAGGCGGGCGCAGGCGGTATCGAGAACACTGACGGCCTTGTCCGGCAACTGGCGTCCGGCGATGTAACGGTGAGAAAGCTGGACGCCGACGGCGACGGCTTCGTCGAGGATTCTCACGTTGTGATGGCGTTCGAGCGACGCGACGAGGCCGCGCAGCATCACCGCGCAGACCTGCTCGCTAGGCTCTTCGACCTTGACCACCTGGAAACGGCGGGCGAGGGCGGCGTCCTTCTCGAAGTACTTCTTGTATTCCGCCCAGGTGGTGGCGGCGATGGTGCGCAGTTCGCCGCGCGCCAGAGCAGGCTTGAGCAGGTTGGCGGCGTCACCCTGTCCCTCGGCGCCGCCGGCGCCGATCATGGTGTGGGCCTCGTCGATGAAGAGGATGATCGGGGTGGGCGACGATTTCACCTCCTCGATCAGCCCCTTGAGGCGGTTTTCAAATTCGCCCTTGATTCCCGCGCCGGCCTGGAGCAGGGCGAGGTCGAGCCTGCGGATGGCGACATTCTTCAGGGGCGGCGGCACGTCGCCGCGAGCCACGCGAAGGGCGAATCCTTCGACGACGGCGGTCTTCCCTACACCGGCCTCGCCGGTGAGAATCGGATTGTTCTGACGGCGGCGCATGAGGATGTCGATGATCTGGCGGATCTCGGCGTCACGCCCGAGGACAGGGTCGAGTTTGCCGGAGCGGGCTTGTTCGGTAACGTCGTTGGTGAACTGGTCAAGGTTCTCGGTCTTGCCGCCTCCGCGGACCTGGGCGGGACCCTCTTCCCCTTCTTCCCCGGCCTCTTCGGCCGCGCCGCCAATGTCTTCACTGGTGCCGGAGACGATAGAGAGGAATTCGGAGCGGAGATCGGAGGGGATGATGCGGCCGATCTCGCGGCTCGACTCGCGCACAAGCCGCCAGAGGCTAGGCGATTGAGTGAGGGCCAGAACGACATGTCCGCTACGGATCGAGCGGCCGCCGAACTCGAGCGAGCCGAGAGTCCAGGCGTCGGTGAACATCTGCATGAGATCGGGGCTGAACGCCGGCGTTCGGGAGTTGCCGCGCTTGAACTTATCGAGGCTCTTGTTCAACTCGCCGGTCAGGCGCGACGGATCGATCCCGAAGTGGTGGAAGATCTTGGAACTGTCGTCGTCGGTGTGTTCCAGCAGCCGGATAAGAAAATGTTCGATCTCGACGTTGTAGTGCGTCCGGGCGACACATAAGCCCGCGGCGGACTCGAGGGTCTGCCTGCACGTGTCGTTCAACTTTGAGATCAAGGACTTCAGATTTGCAGCCATGGGTTCAATCCTCCTCCTGTAGCCGGAACATTGTTTCGTCCGGGTCCTTTGCCAGCGGCTTCCTTCTAGCCCAGCTCAGCCATCCCAGCCGTGGGGCAGTCGCTCCCCCGGCGCCCAACTGGCATTTCGGCGCTTCCTCGCGCCGCAGCACCAACTGGACTTCAAAATCGATATCCTGCCCCGCATAGAAACGGCACATCGCCTGTAGTTTCGGGAACGCAGCTCCGTCGGGCAGGAATTCCAGGTATTTCACCAGCGACATGGGACCGAGCCGGAGCCTCACGGCGGACTGCGGGTCCCAGACTTCGTCGCCGGCCACGGCGCCGCCGCCGAGCATGGTGGACTCGCTCCCTTCGGACTCCTCATCCACCAGCCGGCACAGCATCTCGGGATCAAGCGGCCGCCACGACCCAACAAACTGGACCACTTCGACTTCCACATCGAAGTAATCCTCCAGCATCTGCTTCAGCCCCTGGGCCGAGCGCGGCTTCTGGCTGAGCAGGCCCGCGTAGTAGATGAAGGCCCGGTCATCGACCGGTTGACGGTCGCGCAACCCCGGCGTACCGAGTCCGGCGATGTCCAGCAGATTGTGGGTGAGGCCGGCGACTTCGCCCCGCTCGTACGGCACGGCGAACCGGTACTTTTCCCAACTGCGGTAGAAAAGGGAGATAATGCGGTGGTTGAAGAGGTCGAGGAAATCGGCCAACGTATGGTCGCGGAGGCGGTTCCGCTGTATGACGTATGCGGTGTAGAAGACAGGCAGTTCACCCACCGGGCCGGTGAGGCCCATGAAGTTGACCGTCATCTTCGGCGGGGCGTCTTCACGGAATTCGATGTCCTGAATCTGGCTTGCCGGGAAACCAAGACTCTGGTGGGCAGCAAACCTGACGGCCTCGTCGGCAGGGTTGGAGAAGCGCCCAACGGCGCCTTCCTTGCCGGACGCCAATTGGAATAGCCTGACCGCCTGGAAGAAACGAAACTCCTGCGGGGTCTCGGAAAGTCTCTGCGGCAGAAGGCGGGATTCGCTCATAGCAGAATCCCTTGGCCGGCGCGCGCCGGCCAGCGCTTGATCATGCCTCGCTTGCGCTGCACGCTGCGCAGTTCCAGTTGGCTGAAGCTGTTCAGGGAAGTGTAGAGACCGAGGAAGCGTTCCAGGACGCTGCCAAAGATATAGGCGCCTGCGCCGACGAAGTACTCTTCATCCAAAGCGACCGTCACGCGCGTGCCCCTGACGAAGGACAAGCCGGCCTCGCTGGCGACGCGGGCGAACTGGCGCTTGCTTTCGACGCCGGCGATGCCGTCGATCTGCCTGTCGAACGACCCGCTGGAGACAGGCGCATAGAGGCGCATGATCTCCTGAAGCGCCTCTTTGCCATCTTCGACGATCGAGAGGTAGTTCAACGACAGATGTGAGATCAACCGCCAGAAGGCGGCCGAATCCATGGCCGGACGAACGGTGTTGGTGGGCTTTCTCAGCGCGACGATGCGCCCGAACGGATTGGCGCCTTCCAGGTCAAAATCGCCCAGCTCGTTGCCGAGCGGGAGCCGCTGCGGCAGTTCACGGTTCGTGCACAGGCAGCGGACCGTGAGGGTGTCGTATTCGGGCAGCTTCGAGCGGCCTTCGAGGTCGACCATCTGCAGCAGGAGTTCCGTGCTGCCGTCAAAGCTGGTCATCGACTCGCGCCGCACGGCGTGCCAGAAGAGACGTTGTTCGCCCTGCTGCTTGCCGGCGTGGCGGTAGGAGTAGAACGGCTCGAACTCGATCACTTCCATCGACTTGGGGTTCATCGCCACGACGCTTTCGATGGAAAAGACCTCGATCATGTCGCGCCGCCGGGCGTCGGGCACCACGGGGTATTCGGGCTTCGTCTGGTCCACCATGATCGGGTCCGCCGTATGGGGGAACAGGTTGATCGCCGGGACGCAGTTCAACCGCACCGTCTGCGGCGTGACGCCCAATTGAAGGACGGGCTCCCAGTCTGTGCGCTCGCATGGGCCCATCAGAAAGACGATTTCGATCGTCTGGCCAGCCTCGATGGAGCGGAGTTCATCGAGCCCTTCTAGACGGAAGAAGTGGAACTTCTCGGGGAAGGCGAAATACTCCTGCAACAGGCGGTATCCGGTGAACGATCGCTTCGGGTAAGGCAGCATGGCCTCGTCGTCTTCGAAGCCGAACGGCGCCAACCGCGAAGGCGGCAGTGTCAGAGTCCTGCCGCGCGCGCCTCCTGAGAAATCGCGCACCAGGATTCGTTTGGTATTGTTGCCCAGGAGTTCATAGAGCGGGCAGACGACCGCCGCTTCTCCATGAAGATGGAGCAGGAGGGAGCCGATGCCAAGCGACGAGAAACTGGTATTGGGGCCGGACTCGAGCCGCAACCTCAGGGCGTATGCCGTATCGGACGACTTCACTGGCGGGTCAAGCCGCTCCGGGGTCGTCCACTGGGCTTCAGTCAGGCGGATGGGCCAGATGTCGAGGCCGGCGCATGTCCTGAACTGGCAGCGGTAGCCCTGAACGGGCCGGGCAAGCAGCGACGAACCGCGCGGGATCTGGAGGGAGGTGGTCATCTGCCCCTGCTGGGCGTCAAGGTAAAACTCGGCGATCGTCACCGACGGCAGCGGGCGGATGAAATGCGGGAAGAGGATGCCGAGCAGGGATTGCGTGAGTTCGGGGAACTCGTCGTCGATCTTCAGGTGGAGTCGCGCGGCAAGAAAGGCAAAGCCTTCGAGGAGGCGCTCGACGTGGGGGTCTTCGCAACGGCTCTGTTCGAGTTGCAGACGGGCGGCGACTTTCGGGTACTTTTGCGCAAACTCGACGCCCAACCGGCGCAGGTAGGCCAGTTCCCGTTCATAGTAGTTCAGCAGTTCATCCCGCACCGGCTCCCCCTTCGACAGTGTAACTGCCGCTGGCGAGTTCGAGTGTCGTATCGAACTGAATTCTTTCCGGACCTGTATCGATGAGCAGGATGCCTTCGATCTGGAACTTCAGCACGCGGTTCGTTCCGGCGATCGGCACCATGCTGACGATCACGCCTGACAGCCTTGGTTCAAACTTGGCGATGGCCTCTTCAAGGAGGTGGGCGAGCACGCCCTGATCCCTGGAGGCGCCCAGTGAGTATGTGGTGAGGTCGGGCAATCCGTATAGATGAAGCGAGTACTGCACCTCCTTCATCCACTCTTCGGGTTCGACGATGCTGCGGCGCGTATTCAGCAGCCACTCCAAGTCGCGCCTGAGCGACTTTTTCAGAGCACGAACAATCTGAGCCCGGGGCAACCGGCCTTCATTGCGATTGTTGGGCTCGTCGTCGGTTAAACGGTCCAACAGGGCGGGCAGGACTTCTTCTTTGTCTTTCCAATCCGCCATTTGCCGTACCTCGACCCGACTAGCCTAACTCGAAAGCCCGCACAGGGTCCAGGCGGCAGACAGTCGCGTAGATCCGCTGACGTTCGTCGCCGTCCACGCCCAATTCCTGCAGGCACCTGTAGTAAAGCACCAGCGGTTCGACGACCACCGGAGCCGGCTCCCAATCCTCTAGTCTCCTTTCAAACAGTTCGGTCGTAACCTCCTTCAAAATGGGGAATGCGACGCTTGCGCGCCCGGCTTGCATCAGGATCTGAGCCTGCTCGACTTTCCATTGGTAGCGGGCCCGGCCGCTGGTTTCAATCTTCATCTGGCGCGCGACGATGGCCAACGCGACTTCGTGGCGGCCCTTCTTCAGGGCTTCGCGAATCATCTCCTCCGGCGTCGCCTCGGCCGGCAGCGGAGCCGCCTTCCTGCCCTCACCGGTGGAGATGCCCTGTTTGGCGAAGAACTCCCTGGTGGGGGGGCTGGCGGCGGGCGTGTCGTCATCCATCGACGAATGGATGAGATCGGGGAACTCGGCGAGCAGCGCCCGTAGATCTTCACGCACAGCCCCGGCCGTTTTCTTGTAGTCCTCGCCGAGCGCATCCAGAGCCATCAGCGTGTAGCGCTGGATGTCGAGCCAGCCGCGGCCGGCTTCCGTGGCCATGGCCTCTTCCGCCGATTCGAGCAGTTTCTCCCAGTCGGGCTCGAGCGAGAGCCTCTTGAGTGTCTGCCGAACCTCCAGAGGGGCGGCCACGAGCAGCGACCAGTTTGGCACCGGGCCCGAAGCGCGGAGTTCACCCCATCGCCAACCCCGCAACAACAGGTATGGCGCCGGGTTGGTGGGATCCTGGGTCCGCAGCCACTTTGCGGCAGCGGCGATTCTATGCGCGCAGTCCTCCGCGCTTTCCGGTTCGACGCCGTAGCTGCCGGAAGACCCGGAGGGCCGCTCCTCCCGATACGGCTGGGAGGGAGCCTCGTATGCGGAACTGCCAGATCCTCCGCTGCCGAAAGCGTCCGTCTGTGCGGATGTATCACCGAACGCGCCGGACGGCGCCGATTCGACGGCGGTGGACGAATCGGAGCCAAAGAGGTCCGCGGAGGGCGAGCCAACCGGGTCTGCTGCTGGAGAACCGAACGGATCGGAGGAGGAGCCAAAGGGATCGGATGAGGGAGCCGATGCCTGCGACTGCCTGCGCTGTTGAGCGGGTGCGCCTCCGCTCTCGTCCTTGCGCTGCTTCAGGATCCGGACGGAATTGGTCAATTCCGCCAGACAGTCCTTGATCGGCCGGAAGTTGGGGGCGTAGTCGGCGAACTTGTCATTGCAGAGGTTGTCAAGAGACTCGATCGCCTCGGCACATTCGGCAAGGGCCGCTTTCTGCTCGTCGAAGAAAACGCCTGGCGTTGCCTTGACGGCACCGGCGACATCTTCCGGAGTCGTCTTGCCATCCTGGATGGCGAGGGAGCGCGACTTCGACTTGCTTTCGTCGCTGGCGGCATCCTCTTCACTCGGGACAGTTGTCGCTTCCTTGTACCGAAGCCAACTCAGACCTGTCGCCGCAAGGGGGGTCCGGCGCAGCGGCATCTCCAACTTACTGGAAACGTAGAGCAGTGGCACGGCGCGCATTTCGGTGTCGCCGTCCTCGAGTTCGGGATAGAGAGTCTCCCAGAATTGATCGAGCATGGCGCTGATGAGGCCGATGCCACCGAGAAAGCCGGCAAAGCCCTCGCGGTTGGTTTCGGCCTCGGTAAGCCAAGCGGCGAGCTGGAGATCCTTGCTCTGCTTGATCAGCGCGTCCGAGCAGAGTTTGACGACCTTGGGCCAATCGGCGACTTTACGTTCGGTTTGCCAGACGCCCTGGGTGAGGTCGTCGTCTTCGCGCACCGCTTCCTTGATCTGGGTGTAGATCGGTGCGTAGCGAAGACTCTCGCCGCTAGGGTTGTCTCCGGCGATCGGTTTCAGAATATCGTCACGCGAGATCATCGGTCTCCCCGTCTTCCGGCGGGCCGATGGTCAACGATCTGATCTCCAGGAGCGGGACTTCCTCGCCGTCGACCAGCAGCAGTTTCTGGCCGAACGGGACGCTTGCGCCGTTCACTTCCCCCCACACCGTCATACGCCCCAGACGGACCTGGTCGTCCGGATGGGTGGATGACTGAGGGGCAAGCACGGGCAGCAAGACCTCCCCGAGTTCGAAGTCCTTGCATTCCGGGCCCGTCCTGATCTTAGCCGGCGCCCACAGCAAGTCACGCAGCTTTTTGGGCTGTTCCATGTGAATGGAACGGATGTACTGGAACGGCAGCCACATGTACTCGCCGGCCGCGAAGACCTCGAGCCTCGGCCCGATTCGCGGATCGGCATCCTCCACCCGCTCGAAGGCGGCGCCATTGAGCGTGCCCCCTGGCGCAGTGGTTGAAGCGCCGGCAAGGGGCAGGTTCCCAGTCGAGAACATCTCCGCCCGCGTCTGCTCGGCATGCATTGCACCGTGATAGAGGAGAGCGCCGACTTCGCGGTCCTTGCCCCCCTCGGACAGAATTCTCAGGTGCTTCCCGGCGCGATCGTAATCCCCCGCGAAGCAGAGCAGTTCATACAGGAACGTGCGCAGCCGCGCGTTCGCCGGATCGTCTCGCAACTGGACCCCGGCGGCATCGATGGCGGCGCCGAGTTGACCCTCTTTATAGAGCTGTTGGGGATTCATAGAGCCTCAGATCCTCAGAACACCGCGGCTACATCTTCGACATTGTCTTGACTGTTTGGCCTCACCGGGGATCCCCTCGATCTTCAAACGGGCATCCATCGCCATAGGCCAGTTACTCCTGCAACATGTAGCCGCTGGTTAAGGAGGGCGCCGGCCTCGCGGTCCTTGCCCTCCTCAGCCAGGATTCTCAGATGCTTCCCGGCGCGATCGTGATTTCCCGAGAAGCAGAGTAGTTCGAACAGGAAGGTGCGCAGCCGCGCGTTCGACGGATCGTCGCGCAACTGCGCCCCGGCTAGACTTTCTCCATCTTGGCCATGTCGTAGCCGGCCTGGACCATGCCTTCCTTGGTGCCGTCTTCCTTCATCGCCGACAACTGGAAGAAGACCTTCGAGAAGTTGAGCGACCCGTTCTCGACGGGCACGCCGCCGTCTCCGGAACCCCCGCCGGTCTGGTAGCCGCTGACGATGCAGTGCTCGAACTTGAAGTCGAGAACCACCTGGTTTTCGGGCATGCGCACCATGTGGAGCTTGATCTCCTTGAAGACTTCGCCTTTGCAGCAAGCCTCGAAGAGCTTCGGGGTCGCCTTGTCAGTCATCTTCGTGAAGTTGAAGTCCTGCATCTGGACTTTGCCGCCGATCAGGCCGCCGCCGCGATCAGAAGCGCCGGCGGTTGAACTGCCCCAAGTCCAGCCGTCCAGATGGATCCAGTTCTCGTAACCCTTCTGTTTGGCTTCGCCGGGAATTCCTTCGATTTTCAGATAGGCATCCATCGCCATAGGTCATATCCTCCTTATGCCCACACTGTGTTCCTGCGCAGATCCCAACCGCCGGACAAAGCGCCTTCCGGCGATCCGTCGTCCTTCACGGCGCGGTAGTGGACTTTGCACTTGCCGAAGCGGAAGCTGATGGCCTCGGTTGGGACCTCGGACGAGGGTCCGCTGTAGGAGTGCGAGGAGATCACAACGTCCTCGAACTCCCAGATCAGGTAGTCGAGCGGATCGCCGCCTGTCAAGCCGAGCCGCCGCGCCGTACATTTGACCTTCTTGATGTGGTCGCCGCTGAACATCGCCTGGGCGATCTTCGGGCCGGCCTTGCACATCATCTTGGTGAAGTTGAAGTCCTGGACGGACACACGGCCTGCCGTGCCCTGTCCGCCGCCGAATTCACCCAGTGCGGTTTGAGAGCAGCCGAAACCCCAGCTCATGAGCTCGATCTCTCGCTCGTGGCCCTTGCGCCGGCTTTCGCTCTCGATCCCGTCAATCTTCAAGAAATAATCAGTTGCTGTACTGATTCCTGCCATGGCTTATCCTCCGTGCGCGCCGGGCCCCTCTGTGAAGCCCGGCGCATCCCTCTCTTGTTCTCAGTTTTACTTACTTGCGAGCCGATTGCGGAAGTTCGGCCACCAGCCTGAGCGAAACGCTCAACTCATCAAGCTGGAAGTGCGGCCTCAAAAACGCAACGGCCCGATAGGCCCCAGGTTTGCCCGGCACATCGAGAACCTCGATCTTGGCCTCGCGCAGCGGGAACTGCGCTTTGGCGGCGGCCGAAGCGGTGTCGTCGGGCGTGACATAGTTTGAAATCCAACGGTTGAGGAACGACTCGCAGTCTTTCCTTGACATGAAGCTGCCGATCTTGTCGCGCATCATCGACTTCATGTAGTGCGCGAAACGGCTGACCGCCAGAATATAGGGCAACTGCGCCGAAAGCCTGGCGTTGGCGTTGGCAGCGTCCTTGTCGTAGAGCTTCGGTTTCTGGCAGCTTTGGACGCTGAAGAAAGCCGCGTAGTCGGTGCCTTTGCAGTGCACCAGGGGAGCGAAGCCGAGGTCGGCCAGCTCCTTTTCACGACGGTCGGTGATGATCGTCTCGGTCGGGCACTTCATTGCTACGTCGCCGGAGTCGGTGTAGAACGTATGCACCGGCAATCCTTCGACCAGCCCGCCGCCCTCGACGCCGCGGATGGCCGCGCACCAGCCGTAGCGCGAAAACGCCTGGCTGATTCTGGCGCCCAGCGTGAAGCTGGCATTGCCCCAGAGGTACTTATCGTGGGTCATGCCGTCGACGGCTTCCTCGTAGTTGAACCCGTCGACCGCCTTGGTTTCGCGGCCGTAAGGCACGCGCATGAGGACTCTCGGCATGGTCAGGGCGACGTAGCGCGAATCCTCGTTCATCCGGAAGCCCTTATAGCGCGCATACTCGGTCGTGTCGAAGACCTTTCCGAGATCGCGGGGAGCGTCAAGTCCGGTGAAGTCCTCGATGTTGAACATGTCGGCGGTCGAGGCGGCGACAAACGGCGCATGCGCCGCCGCCGCAACCTGGCTCATCCGCTCGAGCAATTCAATGTCCTCTGGCCCCTTGCCGAAGTAGTAATCGCTGACCAGCGCGGCGAAAGGCTCGCCGCCGAAGACGCCGAACTCTTCTTCGTATATCTTCTTGAACGCGTTGCTCTGGTCGAATTCGGGGACGCGTTGCAGATCGCGCAGCATCTCCTTCTTCGAAACGTTCAGGACCTTGATCTTGCAGTTCGCGCTAGTCTCGCTCTGTTCGAGCAGGTAGTGCAGGCCGCGCCACGTGGCTTCCAGTTTCTGGAAGTCGGGGTGGTGGAGGACCATGTTGACCTGGAGCGACAACAGGTGGTCGATCTGGGCGATTCTCTGGTTGATCATCGCCTCGATGTCGGCCGAGACCAGCATCTCCCCTTCGAGGATCTGGTTGACGAATTCGCCGACCAGGCTCTTGCCCCACTCCTTCTGCTTGGCGTCCTTGGCCAGCCGGCCCTTTTCCACAATCTGGTCGAGCAGGCTTACCGTTTCCACTTTCGCGGCTGCGGCAGCCGCAGGGGCAGCTTGTTTCTGAACTTTTGCCATGGCCTACTCCTCCTCTTCCTTCTTCATGCTGCCGATTTCGCCCTTCAGTTGCGCGAGCGATTCGGTGTTTGACATCACGTCCTGAAGAAGATGCTCCAGCTTCTCATTGCCCTGGAGCGTACCACGCAAGTCGCTCAGCTTTTCGCGCAGTTCAAGTAGATCGCGCAACGGTTTCACCTGCCGCGCGACCCGCTCGGGTTCGAAATCCTCCATGCTGCTGAAGCGCAGATCGACGCCGATCTTGCCGGCATTGGGATCGTCGCTCAACTTGTTCTCGACTGTAAAGGCGACTCTCGGATTCATGCTCGCCAGGACACTGTCGAAGTTATCCGGCGTCACCTCCACAAAACGCCTCTCTTTGAGACGCGGCAGCGGCTCCTCGGGCTTTCCGCTCAAGTCCGCCAACACGCCCATGACAAATGGTATTTCCTTGATCTCGATAGCGTCGCCCACCTCCACGTCGTAGGTGACGTGGACACGCGGTGCGCGGACGCGCTCAAGCTTCGCATGGACACTTTCTCTTGCCATTCTTCCTCCTAACGCTTCGGCCGCTCTGAAATAGCGATTGTCTGACTCTAGATCCAATTTGCGCCGCCGTCAAGCGTGGCGGGTTAAGCTTGCCTCTATCCCTTAAGCGGAATTACTGTGCCGCCTGACTCACACATTGGAATCCCGCGAGATAGTTTCGTTGGAAAATCGGCGCCGACGTTCCCATATCCAGGAAGTATCGGACGGTCAATGGGCGCCCGTCGCCCAGCCTCATCGGTTGCCCCGAGGTCTTCGGGACCCATTCAAAACTGAAACCCGATCCGCTGGGCTGCCATCGTTCCGCTTCCGCGAACAGGCGGAACACGGCCCACAGCCCGTCATAGCTGAGCCAGCCCAGCTCCGGCCCGCCCAAGCTGCCGGCCAGGCGCGCTTCCCGGGCGCCCCGGCCTGGCCACGAGAAGCTGGCCTGTTGCCCGCCCGCGCCGGTGGACTTCAGCTCCTGGCCGTCCAGGCGCAGCGTCAGGCGTTGGATGCCTTCCGAACTCAGCGCCCGGATCGTGTAGTTCACCATGGCCTCCTGCGAGGCGCCGTTCTTGTAGAGCGCATCCGAGAATGACGACGCCCGGTTGAAGAAGCGCAGGAACGCCGGTGTGATTCGGATCCCCGTTGACGCCGGGTTCGGCGCCCATTCCGAACCCTGCTTCACCAAGTGGTTCTTCAGGGTCGCTTCATGGAACACCCACAACGTCCCATTCTGCGGACGGAACACCGAGTTCACTTCCTCGATCGTCGCGTCCACCTTCGAATTCGTGTCGAAGGGATACTTCTTCACCAGGTTCCCGAACTCCATGCAGAACTGGCGCGCGGCGCCGTTCACCTGCGCCGGTCCGAGCCGGCCCAGAAGGTTCTCCACATAGGTGATCGGATCCTCGAGCAACTTCTGGACCATCTGATCCACGCGGCCCTCCTTGTCAATCCTGAAGCCCTGAGCCACCTGGCGTGCAGCCTGTTTGGCCTGGGACGCCATCGACAGGGTTGCGCCCACGGCCGGATCCTGAGGGTTGTTGGCCCGCGCCGCCTGTTCGAGAGAGGCCTGAAGGCCCAGCAAGCCGTTCATGTACATCTGGTTGGTCTGCCCGATGTAGCGCTCCGTGCAGCCGGCCGGCGTGACATGCTGCGCCGGCTGGAGCGCTTCCTTCACCTCGGTGACCGTCGCCGCCGACGTGTTCTCGCTCGCCACGCAGATCAGAGCCAGAAGGTAGCTCTGCGTACCCGACAACTGGCCCAGTTTCTTGACCGCGTCGTCCAGGCTGGCATACCTCACAACCGCCGAGCCGCGGATATACTCGCGCCAGTTGCCGATGAAGTCGGCCCGGTAGCGCGCCAGCAATTCCTGCTGGATCTTCGCCCGGTCGATGGATGCGGCGGTCTGGGGACCGAGGACCCACTCCTCACCGGCGAAGTACTCGTCGAACTTCTTCGTGATCGCGTCTTCCATGAAGACCCAGCCGGCTTTGGTAAACGCCCCGGCGATCTCCTTGTTGTTCACGACAAACGTTGCCGAGCCGGGGAACTGCCGGTTGAAGTTGATCGACGGGCACTTCTTGCCCGCCTCCGACAGCATGTACTGGTAGATCCGCTCCGTGGCGGCGAACTGAGCCAGATACTTGCGCGTCTTCTCAATCGCGGCGGCATCGTTTTCGGACGTGAACGGATTGGCGATCTTCAACTCGTCGGAATAGAAGTCGAACTGCATCCTCGACAGCTTCTTCCGCTCGTCGTCCACCTCCAGCTTGCCGGCCCATCGATTCATCAGCAGCGGCGGCAGGAACATCCTTGTGCTCTTGTCGTGGTGCGATGTGGTGATCAGGTAGCCCTTCAGCGTGTCGTAGGTGTATTGGTAATCGTCCGCCGGACCGGGCGTCAACGGAAGCCTTCTCATCCAATCCAACAATCCGCCCTGGGTCTGGCCGAAGAGCAGTTGGTGGAACCGGCCGAAGTACAGCCGTCTCACCGTCGGCAACAGAGCGTCGCCGGTGTAGAGGCCCCATCTCATGCCCCAGGGTGCGCCCTCGCGGCCGTAACGCGAAAGCAATTCGGCGTTCTGGCGAAGCGCCTCCAGCCGTCTCAGCGCGTCGGCCGGCGCCAGGTTCTGGCTGTCGGTCCGCGCCTGTCCGATCGCTTGCACGGACTCTCTTACCTCCGCCTGCAACCCGCGGTTCTTGAAGAACGAGACCGTCCAAAGCGTCATCAACAACAGAGCCAGCGCGGCCGTACCCCCAAGCAAAACCCGGCGCGCCATGTCCTTGCCGACGCTCCTCGCGCTGGCGCCAAACGCCGCCTGGTCTCGCAGGATCACTTCGTTGAACAGCCTGTGGGTGAACACCCACTGCGGCAGCCGCCGGACCTGAACCGACGGCGCGGCTTGAGCCGCTTCCATCCCCGCGCCAGTGAAGACCCCGGTCGCGTCCGACATGCCGCCCTGCGTCTGGCGTCGTTGCCGCACCGCTTCGCGAACCTCGACCGGCCTCACCCCCGCGAAATATAAGCCTCTCAAATAGGGGCTTGTCTGCAACTGGCTCGGCCGGCACAACTCCACGGTGAACTGAACCAGCATCTGCCGTAGTTTGCGGAATTCTCTCGGGAATTCGTAAATGCCTGGCAACTTGACCGCATTGTGCTCGCGCTTCAGCATCGGCGAGCGGTAGTCGGCCAAGCCGAGGAACAGGTCCTGCATCGCCATGGTGAGGCGGCGCGTCTCTTCCTCCGCATACACGCCGGCGCCCTGGCCCAGCGCCAGGGGCACGGTCACGCCGACAACCTGGCGGGATTCCTCGTCGCTCAAGTTCGAGACGTATTCAGTAAAGAAGGGGATCCGGTCACAACGCGTGAATAGTACATAGACGGGCAACTGGACGCCCAACGCCCGGCTCACTTCGCCCAGTCGCGCGTTCAGCCTGCGCGCGATCGCCGTCGTGGCTTCCTGCGCTCCCGGTTGCAGAAACCGCTCGGCGTCCACGAAGACCACCACCGACCTCGGCGCCTGCCGTCCGCTGCTGAACAGCGATTTCAGCCGCTTCGGTTGCAGGCGGCGCAGGATCGCCGTCCACCTACCCGCGTCCTCGATCAGCTTTCCTCCGGCCTCGACAACCACGACGTCGCGTGCGAACCAGAGGTTCACCGCGCGGGTCGGGACGATATAGCCTTCCTGATGGACATGCCCGGCGAGCAGTTCCGCGTCCAGGCCGCTGTTGACGATCGTGCTCGACTTCGCCGAGCCCTCGTCGCCAAGCGCCAGCACCAGCGGCAGCGTCCCCAACCTTGCCTCCCGGCCCAGCCGTGACGCAGCCAGCTTCGCTTCCGCGTCGCGGAACAGCGGTTCGAGCATCTCGGCCTCGGCCGGCAACGCCCCGCCGCCCGCAGCCCCGCCGCGCTTCGCTTTCCACCACAACCACAACCCGCCGCCGAGAATGCCCACGGCCATCAGGATGAGCCGCACGGTGAACGCGGCACGCCCGCTTAGGCCCATGACGTCGACGAGGATCCACGTGATGGCGGTGTAGGAGACCACCGACAGCGCCGCGATCAGGTAATAAGAAGTTGGCTGCATTGTCGCTCTCCCCCTACCTCGCCACCGTTCCGGCCATGCTCTCAAGCGCCGACAGGCCCGAACCCAGGATCACCTTGTAGAGAATGAAGCCTAGCACAGCCACGCTCAGGCAACTTCCGGCCACCCACACCATGCGCTTCACCCACGGATCGGCGGACCCCTGCTGGAACGCCTGATGAGGGATCCGCCAGTAGGGTGAAATATCTCCATGCGGCTGGCGGATCCGGCGGATCTTGTCTTCCACCGCCTCGATGATCGCGCTCAAATCGCCTCTTCCGCTCAGGCTGTATTTGCCCGCGAAACCCAACAGGATGCACTGCTGGTGTACTTCCAACAGGTCCGCCAGTTCGTGCGTCTCCCGCCGGCCCAGCAGGTGCTTCAGGTTCTCGAAGAAGATCTCGCCGGCCGTATGCCGGCCGAACATCTCCTCCTGCAGCGGCTTCCTCACCCACTCGGCAAATGCCGGGTTTCGCAAATTCAGAACCGACTCATCCAGAAATGCCACCGTGGCAAATACCGCCAGCCGGATATCCTCTTCGACGTAGCCCAACCTTGTCGCATCCTGGTGCGCAGCCCGCATCGCGGCTCTGACCTGTTGCCGGAATAGCTCGGCGTCATTCACTTCCTGGCGGCCCGACCGCAACCGCACGACCGCGGTCAGCACCTCCTGAAACGCCAGCGCCAGGTTCTCGGTCCGCCTCTGCTGCGGCGCGCTTGACTGTGCTTCATTCGGATTCATGTTCTTAGGACTCCAACACCACCAATAACTCTACGTCAGGCTCGGGCAGTTCGCCCGGCACATACAGCCCCAACTCCCGCGACGCCACCAGGTGGTCCCAGCAGGGACCGGCGCGATCCACGCCGAAGTACTGGAAGTCGACCCGCGGCGATATCGCCGGCGGAGCCACCGGCAGGTGCTTCAACGTCATGCCCGGCAGCGCCCTCTGCACCAGCTTGGGTATGAAGTCCTTGGAGCACAGCTTCACCAGTCTCGGCGTCGCCGACAGGATCTCCGATTCGCCGATCTTCGACCTGATCGCAAAGATCCAACGCGAGTGCGAGAGCACCCTCTCGTCCGTAATCTGCGCCTCCCAAAAGTAATTCGCCCGGCGCACCAGTGGGATCGAGACGAAATTGGATGGCACCACCAGTTCCAGATGGGTCCTGATGTGGTGGTCCAGGTTGGCGAACACCTCAGTCAGGTCGCTGTGATTGTAGAGCGGCAACGACGCCGGATGGGATTCGATCCCAAATGTGCATAACGCCCCGGCCAGCCGCGCCATCTCGCGGTAAAGCTCTTCGGGATGCGCCGACCGGGTCGACAATAGATGCCGCAGCGGCGCCAGTCCCGCGTTGACGCAATGCAGGAACCAGGCGTTACTGATGCCCTGCGCCGAAAAGCCGGCAGCCGTGCCAGCCGACAGGTCTTTCGGTTTCACCACCGACCGGCTCTTGTCTTCCAACAACTCCACGAGCCGGCGCAGGATGATCAGCAGTCTCTCGTTGCCCTGGATCTGGAGCAGCGGGGGGACGAACTGTGGATCGGCCGCGTAGTTGCCGCTACCTTCGCGGCGGACCCGCGCCACGGGCAGGGCCACTTCCCCGGCGATTTCGTGTTTTGCCAGCAACCGGAAGTTCTTGCCCGCCATCTTCACTGCTTGCTCGTCGCCGCCGGTCCATTCATCAGTCAGCGCGACGTCGGTTGCTGAGTACCGGGTGCCGCCTTCCCCTCCATCCACGAGCTTGGTTCTCTCGGCAGCCGCGGCGATCGCCAGAAAAATATCCGTGTGATCGTCCACGGGGGAAATGAGATCGCCAAGGGTCCGCGGCTCGGGCAGGGTATCGGATTCAGGCAGCAGGAACACCAGCCCGTCCGGCATGATGCCCCGTGCATAGACGAGCGCGAAGACGCCGTTCTTCAGCGCCTCCTGGTCCACCTGAACGCCGCTCAACCCCCAAGGCTCATATGCCAGGGCCTCGGAGGAGAATCGCACCAGGCTTTCGAAGTAACGGTTCTGCGCCTGGAAGTGCTGCGGCCCCAGGTGCATGCCTTCACTCCAGACGACACGTGAAAGGCTCTTCATCCCGCTTGCCTTCCTCCCTGGCTCATCAATTCCCTCCTCCGCCATCCCCGGCTTGAATTGCCCAGCCACCAGAACTCTGTATGCGTCCTATAATAGTAACTACTTTTTTAGGGATGGATGCACGCTATGAGCTTCTACCATCGTTATGAGCTAGTCAAGCTGGTCAACAACGGGGATCCAAAATCCTTCGAGGCCCGCGAGATCCAAACCGGCCGTCCCGTCCTGCTCCACCTTTGGAGCATGAGCGGCGATTCGTCGAACTCTCCCCTGCTCGCCCACATGAGCTCGGTGCTGCTGAACGAGCCCGGCATCGCAGCCGGCCGTCTGTTCGAGGTGCAGGAATCCGCGCAGCCTCCGTATGCCGTCACTGTTCTCGAGCCAGGATTCGCGTCGCTCGAGTCTTGGCTGGATTCACTTGGCGCCGCTTCCCCGCCTCGCTCCGTTTCTTCGCCACAGCCGCCTGCCGCTCCCGCTCCCCCGGTTTCTGTGCCCGGCCCCGGCCCGGCCGACGCAACGGTAGACATGTCCATTGCGGCGCCTCAGATCTTCCAGACGCCTCCGGCTCCGCCTCGCCCCGATGCGGGCGAATTCGGCCGCGCGTTTCAGGGTTCGATCGCCCCGCCTCCAGCAGTGCAGCCTGCTCCACCCCAGTTTCAGTCGACGGCTGAGCCAGGGGAGTTCACGCGTCTCTTCGCTTCGCCCGGTTCGGCCCCAGTCGCTCCTCCGCCCCAGGCGCCGCCGCTCGAACCTCAGCTCCCGGCTTCGCCTCACTCCGATACGGGCGAATTCGGCCGGATGTTCCAGGGTTCGATCGCCCCGCCCCCGGCAGCGCGGCCGGCTCCGCCCCAACCTCAACCCGCCGCTGCCGGAACGCCGGCGCCCCAGCACGATTTCTTTGCTTCCCCCCCTCCCCAGTCTCACCCGGCTCTGCCGCCGGCTGAGAC
>CAZLDN010000053.1:0-32665 GCA_964558355.1 uncultured Candidatus Solibacter sp. | reverse complement strand
GGGCGGGATTCTGGGTGGGCTGGTGGCGGAGAGGACGGCCGTGCTGATGCCAGGGGCCGGGATTCTGCTGGTGCTGGCGGGCTTTCACCTGCTGTGCGCGTTGACTCTGCTCGGTTCGGCGTCGATGGTGGGCGCGCCGGGGCGGCGGACGCAAGGCGGATCGCTGGACGATAGGATGTCGCCAGCCGAAGTGCTAAGAAAAGCGCCGTTCCTGCGCGACCTGGCGTTGCTGGTCCTGTTGGGGACATGCTCGGCGACCTTTGTCGATTACCTGTTCAAGGCAGGGGCGGCGGAATCGTTTGGCAAGGGCGCGCCGCTACTGCGGTTCTTTGCGGTCTTCTACACGGCGATCCAGGTGGTGACGCTGGTGGTGCAGACGGCGCTGACGCGCCTATCTCTCGAAAAGCTGGGGCTGTCGCGGACCGTGGGCAGCCTGCCTTTGACCAACTCCGTGCTGGCCGGTGCCGGATTGCTGTTCCCGGCATTCCCGGTGTTCGCGGCGGCGCGGGGCGCGGAGTATGCGTTGCGCGGGTCGCTGTTCCGGTCGGGATATGAGCTGTTGTACACGCCGGTTGCGCCGGCTGAAAAGCGGGCGGCGAAGACGCTGATCGACGTCGCGGCGGACCGCGCCGGCGATGCGTTGGGCGCCGGGATCATACAGATTCTGTTGTTGCTGACGGTCGCGTTCCTAACCACTTCACTACTGGGACTGACGCTGGCGGCGTCGCTGGTCGCGGTTTGGGTCGCCAGGAGGCTTGACCAGAAGTACACGGGCGCTCTGGAGCAGCGGTTGCTGGATCATGCGGTGGAACTCGATCTGGGCGATGTCCACGATTCGACGACGATGTCGGCGGTGCTGCACACCCGGACGCTGCTGATGCAGCCGAGGTCCGCGCCGCGGCAGCAGGCGCAGGCTTATCAACATCAAGAGGCGATTGATCCCGCGCTCGCCGGGCTGATGGCGCTGCGTTCGGGCAACGTGGAAACCGTGCTGGCATCGCTGCGGCGGCAGGGCGGATTCGACGAGATCGAGTACCCACAGGTGGTCCGGATGCTGGCCTGGGATCCTGTGGCGGAAGAGGCGCGCAAGGTGCTGGAAAGGGCCGGCGGCCGCGTGATCGGACTGCTCTCGGATCACCTGCTCGATACGGACGAGCCGTTCGCGGTGAGGCGGCGGATCCCGCGGATCCTGGCGCGCGATAAGAGCGAACGGGCCTTTGGCGCGCTGCTTTCGGGATTGTCCGACAGCCGGTTCGAAGTCCGCTATCAGTGCGCCAGGGCGCTCGATTACATGCATTCGAGGAATCCGGAATTGCAGACGCCGCGGGAGCTGATTTTCCGGATTTTGGCGGAGGAACTTCGCCAGGGCGAGGGCGTTCTCGGTTCCCGCCAGTTGCTTGACAAGCCGGATGAGGAGAGCGCGCTGGCCTATCTGGATTCGGCGGTGGGCGGCGGCGCCGACAAGAACGCAGAGTTCGTCGTCAGCCTGCTGGCGACGATTCTGCCGCGCGAACCGCTGCAAGTGGCGTTCCGGGCGTTCCATTCCGAAGACCGGCTGTTGAGGGGGTTGGCGGTCGAGTACTTCGACAGCGTCCTCGAAGGCGATGCGCTGGAGGCGTTTCGCGGCTACGTCCGCGAGGAGCGCACGAAGGCGCGACGGGAGCCCCAGTCGGTCATGAAGGAACTGCTGGCATCGGGCGACAGCCGGCCGGCTACAGGGTCCGGCGGCGATGCTCGTTCTTGATCTGCCAGGCCACCCAGAGCCAGCCCGCGGTGAGCAGGACGTTAAACAAGGCGAAGAGACGGACGCCAGCGCCCAGAGCCGAGCCAGCAGCGACGATGCCCGCCGACAGGACGTCGCCGAAGCGCATGAAGAATGTGTCAACGGCCGCCTTCGCCTTGTACTTGGCTTCGCGCGTGGTGGGTAGCCAGAGGGCCTGTTTGACGGTGTTCTGGAGCGAGTAGTCCGTGCTGTTTTCGAGGATCTTCACCGCGCGCACCACCCCGAGAATCGGCGCGCCGGCCAGCACGGCGTAACTGGTGAGCGAGATGCAGGGCAGAACGAAGAGCGAACCGCGGACGCCGGCGTAGCGCATCAGCCGGCTGACAGCGCCGGCCTGCAGGACGAAACCGAGGAAGTTCACCCAGGCGAAGAAACCGCCATAGAAGCCGCCGATGAACTGTTTTCTGACAGCCTCGGAAGCGGCCGTATCGCCGAAACGGGCGATGGCCTCGGATGCGACGAGTTTGCCGAGGATGTACTCGCCGCCGGTGTTGACGACATTCAGCAGAATGGTGAGGACGGCGATCCAAATGAGGTAGCGGTCGCGGAAGATGAGTTGGAATCCGCCCTCGCTATCGAGTTTCTGATCCGCCAGAGCGGCGGCTTCGGGCGCGGCGGATCGCCTCTCGCGGCGGTTCACCGACCAAACGAATCCGAGCGAGACGATGAGCATGGCGGCTGCAATGGCCATGAGTTGATAGGGAGTGAGACCGAATCCGGTGACCATGCTCTTTGCCGCGGCCGCCCCCCACCATGCGCCGAGCGAACTGCCGATGCCGATGAAGGCGAACAGCCGGCGGCCCTGGCCCTCGGTGTAGATGTCGTTGGCGAAGGCCCAGAATTGGGAGATGACGAAGACGTTGAAGATGCCCAGCCAAATATAGAAAACAACGCCTTCACGCGCGCCTGCCTGTCCGAGGACATAGAAAACGGCGAGATTGAGCGCGAAAAAGGCCAGCGATCCGGCGACGAGGATGAAGCGATTGACCTTCGAGCCGATCCAGCCATAGAAAGGGATGACAAGCAGCAGGAGCAGGGCCTGCCCGGCTGACGCGTAGGCCTTCACTTCGGCTCCGCCCTCGGCCAGGATGAGCGCCTCGCGGGCGGGTTTGAGCAGGTAGTACGCGGCCAGGAGGATGAAGACGTTGACCGTCATCAGGAGCGCGCCGACGCCCTCGCCCGCGCGCACGTCGGCGAAGAGGGAGAGCAGCTTCTCGATGCGGCTCTTGGGCTTCTCGCCAACGGACTTGAAGAGCGGGAACGAGGCGTGGGAACGCAGTTCCGGGTGGGTCCGAAGGGTGCGAGGATCGTTTACCATTGATGCTCGACTCCCACGATCTCAGCCGATATCCCGCTTCGCCTGAGATAGACCGAGATTGTATGCGATGGGGTGTTTCGCTGAATCAACTGGGCGAGCAGATAGGGTCCATTACCGGACGGCAGCCACGTTCCGGTGGAGGAGGGCAGAGGAGTGGCCGCGCCGGTTGCGTTGTTGAAATCGAACCACTCCAACTTGATAGCGCCCGCGCCGCCGAAACCATATTGGGCGGACAGATCCTGCCAGACGAGGCGGCTGCCGGAGACGGCGAACCGGTCGAGCGGCAGGACGCGTTCGAAAGCATAGCGGCCGATCTTGTCACGGCGCCGGATGAGGCATTCGGTGACGTAGATGGGCGCGCCGGGGTCGCTGTAGCGGGCCGAGGCGACGATTTCATGCAGGTCGCCGTCCGTGAGGGCCATGATCTGTTTGGCCATCCAGAAATCGTCGTCCGGCAGGGTGTTGAGAAACGCCGGGTTCGGGTATTCGGGGACCCACTTGCCGGGTTGGAAACGCTCGCTTTCAAAGCGCCCGATGGAGGGGATGTTGGGGTAGCGGGCGCGGGCCCAATCGGGTACCAGCGCGCCGAGCGTGATGAACTGCAGGAAGGCGTTGCGCCAATCGAACAGATACTCGCCGCCGGAGCGCGGGCTGTTGGGCTTGTAGCTGGCCGAACCGAGAGTGGAGCCGAAATCGAGCTGGTAGTGGCGAACGAAGCGCAGGCCGCTTTCCTCGATCGCAATGTCGAGCGTGTTGATGGCTCGCGAGTCGTCGTGGTCGACCCATGCGGCGGCGAGGCGCATGCCGCGGAGGTCGCGGCGGTGCTCGTGCGGGGTGACGTCGTTGACGTCGTCGCTGCGCGTCCCGTTATACCGGTATGGCCCGATCGGCCTGCCGGGCAGGGCGCGGCTGGCAGTGGCGCGGTAGAGGCCGCCGGGCGTACGGGCGGCGCGGCGGAGGATGGCGCTCAAGTCGTCCTGAACCATGCGGCGTTTGAGGCCCTGGACGCCGGTGATGCGCGCATCGGGGGCGAGTTCAAGCTGCGCGGACGGGAATTCAACGATGTAGTTATCCGGGACGTGGTAGCCGAGGGCGTGGAAGATCTTGCCGGAGATCTGGTCGGCGGCGGTAGAGAGTTCAGGGTATTCGGCGGGGTCGAACTTGACGAAGTAGACTGTGCCGGCCGGGTCCTGGATGACAAAGCCAGGGGTGACGCCTTCGCTCTTGGCGGAGGTGATCTTCCACTTGCCGGACGGCGATGGGGGGCGGGTTCCGCCGGGACCTCGGCGGAGTTGTTCGGGGGAGAGCGGTTTCCAGTAGTGGCGGCGCTCCCACCATGCGCCTTCCATGGGATCGCCGAGCGTGTTGATCGAGCGGGAGCGGATCCTGGCTCCGGAGGAAGGTTGGCGCTCGCCTGGGGTGGAGAGCGAATTCCTGACCAGGTCGTAGATGTCGCTCAAGTTGCGGGTGGCCAATTGGCCGGCGGGGCGGGGCGAGGGTTCGCGCAGCAGGGGATCGTCGGGATAGAACTTCTGGGCCGCCGCCGGCATGGCGGGGAGAAGCGCGCAGAGGACGATGCCGTACAAGGTTCGCATAGAGCTAATAGAGCGGCTGGAACGCTCCCGTGCCGAACCTTTGCGAGTTGAACGCGTCGTTGAACTTGAACCAGATCATAAACCCTTCCCGGCTGAATCCGACATCGAGGCGAAGAAAAGTCTGGTTGCGAACATTTGCGCGGAGGCCGAAGCCGGCCGAACCCTTCATCTGGCTGAGGGCGAGGTGGCCGGCCCGCGGCATCACCTTGCCGGCGTCGTAGAAGAGCGCGCCGTCCAAGCCGGAGAAGATCTCCCAGCGGTATTCGGCGTTCAGGACCAGCGCGTTGGGATCGTTAAAGCGGTAGTGGCGGTAGCCGCGCAGGTCGTCCGAGCCGCCGACGGTGGGGCGCATGTAGAAAGGTATGGCAGTCGATCCCACAGGGTCGGTGAACGTTCCGCGCGCGCGTAGAGCGATGCGGCGCAGGTTGTTGAAGAAACCGATGTACTGCTGGAAATCGATGTCGTAGCGGTTGAAGCTGTAAAGCGAGCGACTCTGATCGTGGTAGCGAACCCATTGGATGATGTAGTTTCCGCCAGTCTTCGGGCCCTGTGGGTTGTCGCGGAGGTCATACTGCGCGAGCGCTCCGTAGCGCAGGAAGTCCGATTGCTGGTGGATTCCGGGCGCCTGGGATTCGCTGAAAGCCCTGTCCGTCGAGATGATGCCTGCCCGCTTGCCAGGGCCGATGTTGGTCCAGAGGTAACCCATCATGAAGCCGGCGCGGAGCCTTTTTTCAGGCCGCATGACGGTGATGCCCTGGACGCTGGTATCCTCCAGGCGATAGTTCGACCGGCCGCCCTGGGTGGAACCCATGCCGGGACCGTAGTAGTCGAGGCTATTGTAGTTGCGGTGCGTGAAGTTAACTCCGGAATTCAGCCGCCGGCCGAAGGAATTGGGGAACAGGAGGCTGGCGCCGTATTTCTGCCACAGGCGGGTGGAAAGTTGGGCGGAGGCGCGGAATTCCATATAGCCTGCGCCGAGGTTGGGGTTGGCGTATTCGGTTCCGACGGCGAAGCCGCTGCCAGTGGCGAGTCCGCCGCCGATGGCGCGCCAGCCTTTGTAGCCTTCCAGCAACCGTTCGAGGATTCGCTCGTCCTGGAAACGCTTGGCGAACTGTTCGGGCTTGGGCAGCGTTTCAGGGGCGAGGGTGGCGGCCTTGGCGGCGCGTTCACGCTCGATCGATTCGGCGCGGCTCGCCTGGGGCTGAGGATCAGGCTGCCGGGCAAGCGCGGCGGTGCAGCAGGCCAGTGTGGCGAGTGCGAGGCGGGCTGTGGCGGCGCGCTGCAAGGGTCAGTCTTTCATCCAATCCTTCAATAGGCCGGTTTCTTATTGTCCACCACTTTGTTGACGATTAGGGGCATGGGCATGGGGGAACCATCGGAGTGGACGGGCCGGATCTCGTCCGCGCCCATTGGCGTGACCGTCATCCGGTCTGGGCCAACGTCAACGACCAGGAAATGCCTCTGTCCGGCCCAGGCCTCGATATTGTTCCCGTCCATCTTGGCGCGCACGACTCCGTCGCGTAGCGAACCGCCGGCGCCGGTGACAATGAAGCGAATGCCGAGGCTGCGTTGGTTTTGACGGCTGATCTGGAGATTGTGTTCATGGCCGTGGAAGACGGCTTGCACGCCGGTCTCGCCAAACAACCGTAGCAAATGTCCCATTCGATCGAAGTTACGCTCCTCGTCGTGGCCCGGTCCGGCGTTAAAGACCGGGTGGTGCATGTAGACCAGTTTCCACGGAGCGTGGGAAGCGCGCATTGCGTTTTCCGCCCATTTGTGTTGCTCGCTACCGGCGAGCCAGACCGGCGCCTTCGGGCCACTTGCGGTGTTGCGGGTGGAATCGAGGGCGAAGAAGTCGATGAGGCCGGCGTAGTTGAACGAATACCAGCGTTGGGGGTGGTTGCCGGGGAAGAAGAAATTGTCGAGGTAGACGTCCAGGTCGGCGCGTTTTTCGCTCTCGTTGCCGTCATGGTTGCCCAGGACGGGGTAGAAGGGGATGGATGACAGGATGTCCTTATAGGGGGCGAAGAAGCGCGGGACCCAGTCGGCATCCCTGTCGCCGCTGCCGGCCAGCCAGACGCCCGAGATGATGGAGTAGATGTTGTCGCCGGTGGAAAGGACGAAGCGAATCGGCTTGTCCGTCGATGCCCGCTGGCGGACGACGTTCGTCATGGCCTCGGCGATGCGGCGCTGATCGGACCTGCCCGTGCCGAAGTCGCCGAAGACGATGAACGAACAGGTGGAGGACTTCTCCGGCCAGGTGCGGATGTGTCCCTTCCTGACAGTTTGCCCGTCGAGGCTGAGTTCATAGTCATAGGGATGATCCGGCTCAAGCCCGTTCACAACGGCCCAGGCCTGGGTGGTTTCGGCGGTCTTCGCACCCACGCGCAAAAGCGCCTTGCCGTGCGAAACCGAGCCGCGGCCGATGGTGTTACCCGAACCGCGGGCAGTACCCCAGGCGACGAGAACATGGCGAGGCCCGAGGTCGCCAACATACACATGCATGTCAGCGCCACATGCGCATGGAGACACGAGCGCCGCCAGCAGTACCGTCCCGGTCAGCAACTTAGGCATCGCATAATAGGATGACACTGAAGCCGTCCCAGTCGCATCCTCGACAGCGGGACTAGACGCGCCACACGCGTTCGCGGTAGTCCTGGATCGACCTGTCGGACGAGAATTTGCCCATGCGCGCGACGTTCAGGATGGACTTCTTCGTCCAACCCTCGACATCGGTCCACTCGCGGTCAATGCGGTCCTGGACTTCCATGTACGACGCAAAGTCGGCCAGCACCATATAGCGGTCCTGCCAGACGAGATCGTCGATCAGCGGCTTGAACAGCGAGCGGTCGCCGCGCGAGAACATGCCCATCGAGATGGCGTCGAGGCTCCTCCTGAGCAGGGGGTGGCTGTCGATCCAGGTCCGCGGGTCATAACCATCGGACTTGATGCGCTGGACTTCAGGGGCGGTGTGCCCAAACAGGAAGAAGTTCTCCTCACCGGCTTCCTGGCGGATCTCGATGTTGGCGCCGTCGAGGGTGCCGGCGGTGAGGGCGCCGTTCATGGCGAACTTCATGTTGCCGGTTCCCGAAGCCTCCAGGCCGGCGAGTGAGATTTGTTCGCTCAGGTCGGCGGCCGGATAGACATGCTGGGCCAGGGTGACATTGAAGTCGGGCAGGAAGATGACCTTGAGGCGTCCGCGGACAACGGGGTCCTGGTTGACGATCTCGCCCACCGAGTGGATCAGCTTGATGATGAGCTTGGCCATGAAATAGCCGGGCGCGGCCTTGCCGCCGAAGATGAAGACGCGCGGCGTGGAGGCGGCATCTGGCGCGTCCTTCAAGCGCAGGTAGGAGGCGACGATGTGCAGGACCTTGAGGTGTTGCCGCTTGTATTCGTGGATGCGCTTTGTGAGCACGTCGAACATGGATGTGGTTTCGAGATACTCGCCGAGACGGCGCTCGATGAGCGTGGCCAGTTCGAGTTTCGAGACGTTGCGGACGATGCGCCAGGCGGAGCGGAAGTCGGCCTCTTCCGCCAGTGGTTCGAGGCCGCGCAGAAGGCTCAGGTCCTTGACCCAGCCTTCGCCGATACGGCTCAGTATGAGCGACGACAAGGCCGGGTTCGACATGAGGAGCCAGCGGCGGGGGGTAACGCCGTTGGTGACGTTGGTGAAGCGCTCGGGCCACATCCCGGCGAAGTCGCCGAGGACGGTGGTTCTGAGCAGTTCCGAATGCAGTTCCGCCACGCCGTTGACCATATGCGAACCGACGGTGGCCAGATGCGCCATGCGCACCTGTTTCGGCTGGCTCTCCTCGATGATCGACATGCGGCCGGCCCGGTCCGTGCCGGATGGATCCCAGATGGCGACTTCGTCGAGGAAGCGCTGGTTGATCTCATAAATGATCTCGAGGTGGCGCGGCAGGACCTTTTCAAACAATGGCACGGGCCAGCGCTCGAGCGCCTCGGGCAACAGCGTGTGGTTGGTGTAGCCGAAGGTCTTGCGCGTGACGTCCCAGGCGCGGTCCCAGTCCATGCATTCCTCGTCGATGAGCAGGCGCATCAATTCCGCCACGCCGATCGAGGGATGCGTGTCGTTCAACTGGACGGCGTAAGCCTCGTTGAGCCGGTCGATCGGCGCCGCCTTTTTCCGGGCCGCGCGCAGGATGTCCTTGAGAGAGCAACAGACGAAGAAGAACTGCTGCTCGAGCCGCAACCTGCGGCCGGAGTCGGTGCCGTCGTTGGGGTAGAGGATCTTCGACAGGTTCTCGGAGCGGACTTTCTCCTCGACGGCGCCGAGATAGTCGCCCGTGTTGAACGCCTCGAAGTCGAGGCTTTCGACGGCCTCGGATTTCCAAAGCCGCAGCAGATTGGCCGTGCGTGTCTTGTAGCCGAGGATCGGGGTGTCGTAGGGGACGCCCTTGACCACCGTGGCTGGATGCCAGATGACGCGCAATCCGCCGTCGACCGACCGCCGGTGTTCAGTGTAGCCGCCGAGCGGGACCTCGACGGCGCGGCCGGGCCGGGCGATCTCCCAGGGGTTGCCGGCGCGCAGCCATTTATCGGTGGTTTCGTGCTGCCAGCCGTCGCGGATGGTCTGGTCGAAGATGCCGAACTCGTAACGGATGCCGTAGCCGATGGCGGGCACGTCGAGCGTCGCCAGGGAATCGAGGAAGCAGGCCGCCAGACGTCCGAGGCCGCCGTTGCCGAGGCCAGGCTCCTCCTCGCGTTCGATGAGCGCGTTGAGATCATATCCAAGCTCGCGCATGGCCTGGTGGAAATCCTCGCGAATGCCCAGATTGGTCAGGTTGTTCTCGAGGTGCGGGCCGAGCAGAAACTCCGCCGACAGGTAGCAGACCATCTTTGTCGACGCTTGTGAGTAGCTGTTCTCGGCCGTCGAGATCCAACGGTCGAGCAGCCGGTCCCGGACCGTGTAGGCGGCGGCGAGATAGAGGTCGTCCATATCGGCGACGCTGGGGTAGCGCCCCTGGACGTAAAAGAGGTTTTCAAGAAAGGACTGCCGCAGCGCGTCGACACTCATTGCCGTGCGGTAATCGGCGAGCCGATTGCTTCCAGCGGTCATTCGATCCACCTCCCAGTTAGAAAAGCCGGCCCAAGCGAAAGAAGATCTTGCCCTCGCCACGGTCTCCGTAGGCGACGCCGAAAAAGACCACGCCGAACTGGGTTTCGCCCAGCAGTCCGGCCGTCGCGCTGTGCCGCGGCAACTGTGCCGGCACCCGCGACCAGGCGTTACCGGCCTCATAGGCCAGAAGCCCGTAGAACCGCCCAAAGATCGAAAGCGAAGGATTCGACACGCCCCGCAGCAGATACCCGCCGGCATAGTAATAGCGCGTGCCCAGCAACTGGCTGCGCGCCAGCGAGCCCAGACTCAGCGGGCCGCCGAGTTCGAAACTGTTCGACAAGTGCGGATCGTCCCTCGTGACGCCGCCTCTACCCTGGCCGATCAGGATGAGGCGCTTGGGGAGAGGCTTGGCATAACTGACTAGTGTCTCGGCGAGCCCAAACTTCTCTTTCACTCCGGGCCAATCCATCCCATAGTGGCCCTGGAGGTTCACTCTGATGCCGCGCGTGGGGACGTTTGGCGCGTCCTGGCCCTCATAGCTCCATCTGGCCCGGATGGTGGAAGCCCGGCCCTTGACGCCCTGTCCCTGCTCCGGACCGGCGGCAATCAGGGCCTTCTCATGACTGAGCGTCCAGCCCATCCTCAACTCCTGGAAGCGGCCAAACGCGTAGCCCAGGTCGATGCCGCCGCCGGACCTGCGGTTGGTGAACTCAGAAACGCGGCGGCTGCCGTCATAGACCGGCTGCTCGATCTCCTCATAGGCGACGCGGGGTGCGACAAACCACTTGCCGCCTTTCAGCCTGTAGTAATACTCCGTGCCGATCCTGTTGTACACCCCGATGGAAAGCTCCGTCCGCCACTCCGAGGCCGGACCGCCAAAGTCGAGGAACGTCATCCGGGCGCCGGCGCCGAATTTCAGCCCTTCCTCGGGCGAGGCAAGCAGCAGGAAATATGGCTTGATGAAAGGCGGTCCGTGGTCCTTCTCATGCAGCCTGAGCTTCAGCCCTTCGCGGTTGCCGTCCTTGAACATGGAGTAGGAAGCCGAATCAAATCGTCCGGCGCCGGCGAGTTTGGTGAGTTCGTCTTCGAGTTGGGCGCGATCGATGGGTTGATCCGGATGGGCGGCGACTGCGTTGACAAGCGCATGCTTGCGCTTGGGCGCGAGGTTGCCCTCGACGATCACTTCGAGCGGTCTGACCAGTTCGGTACGGCGGCGGGCCAGCCGGGCATCGAGCCATGCGCGGTACTCTTCGGGACTGACGGCGAGCCTTTCGAGCAGAAATCTCTTGGCCTCGGCGGCCCGGTAGCCGCGGTCGATGAACTCCTTGTAGCTGGGGTAGTCGCCCGCGCCGAGTCCGGCGAGGTCCGGCACGATGACGAGATCGGCCAGACCGAGGTTGCGGCGCTCGTTGTCGATAATCATCACCGACAGGGTTCGCCTGGCGACGCCGAAGATGCTCTTCATTTGGTTGAGGCCGGGGACAGGCGGGTCCAGAGCGACGGCGATGACGATACCGGCGCCCATCTCCTTCACCACGTCAACGGGCAGGTTGTTCAACATGCCGCCGTCGACCAGGAGCATACCGTCTTTTTCGACCGGGGCGAAGACGCCGGGGATGGACATGGTGGCGCGCAGGGCTTCGGGGAGCGATCCCTTGGTGAAGACATGCGTCCGGGCAGTTATCAGATCGGCGGAGACGCAGCGGAACGGCGTCGGCAATTCGGAGAATGAGTTCATCCCGCCATAGGGGGCGGCGAAACGGGAGATGAGGAGCGACACGCCATGGCCCGCTGAGAACGCCGAGGGAAACGACAGGCCGCGGCCCTTCTTGTAGCCGAGTTCGATGGTGTTGGGATAATCGCGCTGATCTTCCTTGCGGCGGAAGGAGAGTTGGGCGAATGGAGGCGATGCCTGCAGGGCCTGGTTCCAGTCGATGCCGGAGACGAAGTCCTCGATCTGGTCGGGCGAGTTGCCGGTGGCGAACAGACCGGCGACAATGCCGCCCATCGAGGTGCCGGCTACGGCGTCCACCGGGATTCGATGTTCGTGCAGCCACCGGAGCACTCCGATGTGGGCTAGTCCGTACGCGCTGCCGCCGGCGAAGGCGATGCCCACCTTTGGGCGGACCTCCTGGGGCGGCGGTTGCCGAGCGTAGATGGACGCCAAGCTCACAGCCATCAGCACAGTGGCGGCCAAACGGGAGTGTCTGATAGGGTGGCCTCCTCCCTCCCCATGCTAACCTGATGCCTTATGAGCCTGGAAGAGCCATCGTTGAATCCCGCCTGGACGCCTGAGTCCTGGCGCGGGAAACCGGCTCTTCAACAGCCGGCATACCCGGATGCGGATGCGCTTGCGGCTGTACTGGAAGAGTTGCGTTCCCTTCCGCCCCTGGTGACCAGTTGGGAGATCGCCGCCCTACACTCGCAACTGGCCGATGCCGCGGCTGGGAAAAAGTTCGTCCTCCAGGGCGGCGACTGCGCCGAGCGGTTCTCCGACTGTACGCCGGCCAAAATCACGCGGAAGTTAAAGGTCCTCCTGCAGATGAGCCTGGTCCTGGTGACCGGGGCGCGCAAGCCGGTGGTGCGCATCGGGCGTTTCGGGGGCCAATACGCCAAACCGAGGTCCGAGGATCTGGAAACACGGGAAGGACAGACCCTGCCTTCGTACCGGGGGGATCTGATCAACGCGCCCGAGTTCACCCTGGCCGCCCGGGCCCCTGACCCGCAACGGTTGCTGCGAGGCTACGAACGGGCCGGATTGACGGTGAACTTCCTCCGCGCCCTGGTCAAGGGCGGGTTCGCCGACCTCCACCATCCCGAGTACTTCGACCTGGAATGGGTGCGTCATTCGCCGCAAGCCGAGGAATACCACCGCACGGCAGCCCAGATCAGCGAGGCCCTCCAGTTCATGGAGAACATCCTCGGCGTCCGCGCCGGCGACACCGACCGCATCGATTTCTACACGGCGCACGAAGCGCTCCATCTCGGCTACGAATCCGCCCAGACCCGCCGCGTGCCTCACCGCCCGGGCGTGTTCAATCTATCGACGCACTTTCCCTGGCTGGGGATCCGGACCTCGCAGCCGGCAGGGGCGCATGTCGAGTATCTGCGCGGCATCCAGAATCCGATCGGCGTCAAGGTGGGTCCCCCCACAGTGAACGACCAACTGCTGCAGTTGATGGAGATTCTCGACCCGCACAATATCCCTGGCCGGCTGACGCTCATCCACCGCTGCGGAGCCCAGAAGCTCGACGAGCATCTGCCGCGCCTCATCAACACCGTCCGGCGCGCCGGACGCAATGTTCTCTGGATCTGCGACCCGATGCACGGCAACACGCGGACGACCTCGACCGGCGTCAAGACGCGTAACTTCGATGAGATCCGCGACGAGCTTGAGCGCTCATTCGACATCCATGCCTCGCTCGGGTCGCAACTGGGCGGTGTTCACATCGAACTGACCGGCGAGAACGTCACCGAATGCACGGGTGGCGCGCGCGGCTTGGCCGAAGACGATCTGGGAAGGGCCTACGAATCAGAAGTCGATCCGCGGCTGAACTACGAACAGTCGATCGAATTGGCATTCCTGATCGCCCGCAAGATGAAGTCGGCGCTGTAAAACTACAGAAGACGGAATGGTGTTTGTTCCGCCAGGCCGTTGGCGGTGAGTCCGCCGATCCGCAGGTCGACGAGATGGTTGGCGGGGCGGGGTTGGGCCATCTGGACCTGGAGGTAGTTTTCGGTCAGGGCGAGACCGTTCTCCATTGTGACTGCGCTGAGGGTGCGGCCGATCTGCCGCTGGCGGTAGGCGAGGTTCTTCGATTCGGCCAGTTGGCGGAGGATGCGGGTGCGGCTTTTCCTTTCGACCAAACGAACCTGTGGCAACGCGGCGGCGGGCGTGCCGGGGCGTTCGCTGTAGGTGAAGACGTGGAGGTAGGTGAAGGGCATTATCTCAATGAAATCAATAGTTTGAGAGAATTCCTCCGGCGTTTCTCCAGGGAAACCAGTCATGATGTCGGCGCCATAGGCAGCTTCCGGCATGAGGGAGAATGAAAGGCGAATACGGTCTTCGTAGTGACGGACCCGGTAGCGGCGCTTCATCCGTTTGAGGACAGTGTCGGAACCGGATTGAAGCGGGGCGTGGATGTGTTTGGCGATGCGAGGCTCGGAGGCCATCAGTTCCAATAGATCGCCGGACAGATCCATGGGTTCGATTGAGCTGAGGCGAAGACGGGCGATTTCAGTCTCGTTGAGCAGTTTCCGGAGGAGATCGGCGAGGCGCATCCGGTGGTCTGGCTGAAAGCCGCGCTCACGGCCCCACCGCCCGAGATTGATGCCGGTGAGGACGATTTCGCGGTAGTTCCGGGCCAGCCCGCGGACCTGATCGATGGCCTGCACGACGGGCATCGAGCGGCTCATCCCGCGGACCGACGGGATGATGCAGAACGAACAAACATTCGAGCAGCCATCCTGGATCTTGAGGTTGGGGCGCGTCCGGCCGCCGAAGGCGTCAGCGACGGGCGAGGAGAGGAACTCCGACGTTTGTAGGATATCGCCGACGTGGATCTGACCGTGATAGTGGCTGTCGAGGATCTCGGGGATCTTTGTTTTGTGTGAGTTGCCGACAACCCAGGTGACACCGGGCATCTGGCTGAGTTCGTTTGGCGCGCGCTGGGCGTAGCAGCCGGTGACCAGGATGCGGGCTTCGGGGTTCTCCCGGCGAACGCGGTTGATGGACTTCCTTACATCGCCGTCGGCTTCGCTCGTGACGGTGCACGTGTTGAGGATGACGAGGTCGGCTTCAGCAGCCGATGAGACCTCCATGCCGCGGCCTTCGAGGAGGCCCTCGATGGCGGCGCCATCGGCCTGCGCGGCGCGGCAGCCGAAGTTGCGGATGAAGACTCGGTGCAAGGCGGGAATCCTTTTTCCATTGTACAGGCGGGTGTACCGGGCCGGCGGATTGGAGGTATTCCGGGGTGGGTAGGTGGGTGTAAGTAAAAGATTCTATGCAAGTTTTCTCTGCTGTTGTCGATGGAAGGACAGCATGGCAACCGACCGTGTATTGACACAGGACGAAATCGACTCAGTATTTCGCAAAGCGCAAGGCACGCAGCATACGGATGATCCGGCGCAGCGGGCGCAGCCATACGACTTCCGGCGGCCGGACCGGATTGCGAAGGACCAACTTCGGGCGATCCACCTTTTGCACGACAATTTCGCGCGCAGCCTGGCGTCGAGTCTATCGGCGTACCTGCGGGCGTATGTGGCGGTGAACCTGGTTTCGGTGGAGCAACTGTCGTTTCTGGAGTTTTCGCAGTGCCTGCCCGCGCCGACCTGCATTGTCAGTCTGAACATGAAGCCGTTTGACGGCAACGCGGTCCTGGAACTGAACCCAAGCATGGTGTTCCCGGTGCTGGAGATGCTGCTGGGCGGGTCGGGCAAGAGCGTTTACAAGGTGGAGCGGGAGATCACCGAGATCGAGCAGAGCATTCTGGACGGCGTATTCCGGATCATTCTGCACGATCTTCAGGAGGCGTGGGCTCCGATCACGCAGATCAAATTCACGGTCGACGCGCATGAGACCGAGCCGCAGTTGCTGCAGGTCCTGGCGCCGAACGAAGCGGTGGTGGCGGTGAGCATCGAGATCCGGCTGGGCGATGTCTCGGGGATGATGAACCTGGGGATTCCATCGATCATCATCAAGATGCTGCGGCAGAAATTCGACCAGCAGTGGTCGGTGCGCAAGTCCGAGTCGAATGAAGAAGAGCGGGTGCGGATGTGGGCGCTTTTGCAGCCGGGTTCGGTGAAGATGGACGCACGGCTGAACGGGCCAAAGATGACCTTGGAGAACATGTTGGCGATGAACATGGGCGACGTGTTGTGGTTCGACCACCTGGTCGGGCGGCCTGTGGAGTTAATGGTAAATGGCAACCATAAATATACGGGTCAGGTGGTGCCGCTCGGGCAGAAGAAGGGGTTCAGAATCGAAGAGATCTGCTTTGAGGAGCCGCGTCAGTCGTAGAGGGGCGCTTCTCCTGGAGGGCGGGTTTTCCAGCGGCGGTGGATCCAGAGCCACTGATCGGGATACTCGCGGATGGCGCGTTCGAGCGCGGACTGGACGGCCTGGGTGTCGGCGATTTCATTTCCGGTGATGGCGAGGGGAGGGTAGAACTTGAGGATGAAAATACGCTCTTCTTCCGACCAGAGGGCGAAGCCGGGGATGACGGCTGCGCCGGTGCGGCCGGCGAGACGGGCGAGGCCTGGATCGACGCAGGCCTTGCGATTAAAGAAATCGACGAAGACGCCGCGGTCCGCGGTGACGTTCTGATCGGCGAGGATGCCGACGGCGCGGTTCGAGTGGAGCGCGCGCAGGATGGGGCGAAGCAGGCCGCCGCGGCCAATCACTTCGTTGCCCGACATCGTGCGCAAGCGGGTGGCAAGCGCGTCGAGCAGCGGATTGTCCAACGGCCGGACGACGAACGACATCGGCTGGTCCATGAGGGCGTGGGCGAAAGCGGAGAGTTCCCAGTTGCCGAGGTGGCCGGTAGCGAAGATGACGCCCTTGCCCAGTTTCAGGGCTTTTTCGAAGTGTTCGTAGCCGTCGTAACGAATCCAACGGTGGACGTTGGAACGGTTCATGTCGGGGAATTTGGCGACGGCAGTGAGAACCCGGGCCAGCGACCGGAAACAGGCATTGACGCGCGCCAGGCGTTCGGCGGCGGGCAGCCCGGGGCAGGCGATCTCGAAGTTGCGCATGGCGGCGCGGCGGAGTTTTGGAACTGCCATGCCGATCAGCCACAGCAGCGCATAAGCGAGGCGTTCGGCGATAGGCCGGGGAAGGAAGCGCAACTTAAACAGCGCCGCGCGGACGGCGATGTACTCGGCCCGGTTCCTGATATCTGAGCGGCGCACCCGATCCGCTATTCTATCCAGCCGCCGCCGAGAACGGTGTCGCCGTCGTAGAAGACGGCGGCCTGGCCTGGCGTGATGGCGCGTTGGGGTTCGGCGAAGCGCACCTGGACGCGGCTGGAATCGGCGTCCGGAATGAGCGTGGCCGGGGCGGCGGCGTGTTTGTAGCGAATCTTCACCTGGGCGGGCCGTTCGGCGGAGATGGGTGGGATCGAGAGCCAGTGGACACGGGCGGCGGTGAGCGCGTTGCGCAGCAGTTCGTCGTTCGATCCGACGATGACGCGCCGCGACGCGGGTTCGGTGGAGATGACGTAGAGCGGCTCTGGCCGGGCGATGCCGAGGCCCTTTCGCTGGCCGACGGTGAAATGGTGAACGCCGGCGTGCGCGCCGACCGGCTTGCCCGAGGTGTCGACAATTTCGCCCGAGGCGGCCTGCTGTTCGATGCCCTGCTCTTGGAACCAGGCTTCGATGAAGCCGGCGTAATCGCCGTTGGGGACAAAACAGATCTCCTGGCTGTCGCCCTTGCTGGCGGTGGGGACGCCGAGGCGGGCGGCGAGCGAGCGCACCTCGGACTTCACCATCCCGCCCAACGGAAACAGTGTCCGCGAGAGCTGGCGCTGGGTAAGCCCGAAGAGGAAGTAGGTTTGGTCCTTGGATTGATCGAGACCGCGGCGGAGGCGGTAGCGCTGCGTCGAGGCGTCAAAATCGAGGCGGGCGTAATGACCCGTGGCCATGACGCCTGCGCCGATGCCCTCGGCGGTTTCGAGGAACTGGTCGAACTTGATGCGGTTGTTGCAGAGCGTGCAAGGGATGGGGGTGCGGCCGGCGAGATAGTCGTCGATAAACGGTTTCACGACATCGGTTTCGAAGCGTTGCTCGAAATTCAGAACGTAGTGCGGGATGCCGATGTGGGCGGCGACGGCACGGGCGTCATAGACATCGTCGAGCGAACAGCAGCGGCCTGTGGGACCCTCGGCCTGGACCTCGGGCAGGCGGCGCTGGTTCCAGAGCTGCATGGTGAGTCCGACGACGTTGCGGCCCTCGGCCTTGAGCATGGCGGCGGCCACCGACGAGTCGACGCCACCGGACATGGCGACGGCGATGAGGTCATTCATGGGCATGGGACGGGGCGAGTTTCCTCAACCGGGCAACCGCGGATTCGAGCGCCGCTACAAGGGCGTCGACCTGCCCGGCGGTGTTCTCACGGCCGAGCGAGAACCGGAGGCAGGACTTCGCCTGATCGCGTGAAAGGCCCATGGCGGTAAGGACGTGGGACGGGTTGACTGCGCCGGAGGAACAGGCGGCTCCGGTGGCGATCGAGAAACCGGCGAGGTCCACGGCGATGACTAGTGCCTCGCCATCGAGGCCTTCGAAGGCGATGTTGGACGTGTTGGGCGTGCGGGGTGCGCCGGCGCAATTGACGGTTGCGCCGGGGATCAGGGCGAGGATCGACTGTTCGAGTTGGTCGCGCAGCGAGGCGAGACGGAGTTGCTCGGCTGGGCCGTTCTCGCGCTGCCAGCGGGCGGCTGCGCCGAGGGCGGCGATGCCGGGGACGTTTTCGGTGCCGGGGCGGCGTTCGCGTTCATGCCGGCCGCCAAACTGCGAACGGCGGAGTTTGACGCCCTCGCGGACATAGAGCGCGCCGGCGCCCTTGGGCCCGCCGAACTTGTGGCCGGTAATCGAATAAAGATCGGCGCCCAGGGCAGCCATGTCGAGGGCAACCTTGCCCGCGGCCTGGACGCCGTCGGAATGCATGAGCGCGCCGGCTTCATGCGCGATGGCGGCGATCTCGGCGATGGGCTGGATGGCTCCGGTCTCGTTGTTGGCGTGCATGATGGAGACCAGGCCGGTTTCGGGCGTCAGAGCCTGACGGATGGAATCGGGATCGACGAGGCCCTGCGCGTTCACCGGGACGCTCGTGACCCGGACGCCGCGGCGTTCGAGTTCGGCGGCGGATTCAAGCACGGCCGGGTGTTCGATCTGGGAGACGATGACGTGGCGCGCTTCGATACCGAAAAGGGCGAGGTTGTCGGATTCGGTCCCGCCGCTCAGGAAGACGAGCTCCTTGGGCTGGCAGCCGAGCAGCAGTGCGACCTCGCGGCGCGAGTCGTCGATGATGCGGCGTGCGGCCTGGCCGTCCGAATGGATCGAGGTTGGATTACCGAACGCGTTGACGGTGGCGTGAGTATACGCCTCGAGCGCTTCCGGCGAAACGGGCGTTGACGCGTTGTGGTCGAAGTAGTGGCGCATGTGTGGTTAACCCGGCGGTCGCAGCCGCCCCTCAGACTGCCTCGCAAGCGCACTTTGTCGAAAGTGCGAAGCGGAACCCGCTCTCTCCGTTCGCGGCCTGCGCAAGTTGGACTCTCTATCATGGTAACAAGCCATGCCGAACGCGCCGAAGCGAGCGAAGGGCCCGGGGATCGTCACTCTACTGACCGACTTCGGGACCTTGGACCATTTCGTTGGAGTCATGAAGGGCGTCATCGCCACGATTGCGCCGGGTGTGCAAGTGGTCGATATTACGCATGAGATCGGGCCGCAGCAGGTGAAGCAGGGGCGATGGGTGCTGGGGCAGAGCTGGCGGTGGTTTCCGCAGGGGACAGTGCATCTGGCGGTGGTGGATCCGGGCGTCGGCGGCGAGCGGCGGGCGATTGCGGTGGAGGCGGAGGGGCACTACTTCGTCGGGCCGGACAACGGGTTGCTGTCGGACGCGGTCGGGGCAGGGAAGGCGAAGGTCAGGGAGATCACCAACCGCGCGTGGGTGTTGAAGCCTGTGAGCGCGACATTTCATGGGCGCGACGTGTTTGCGCCGGCGGCGGCGCGGCTGGCGTCGGGGGCCAGGTTCGCGTCGGCGGGCAGACCGGTGAGCGACGCGATGTGGCTGGGCAAGGGTGAACCGGTGCGGACCGGCAAGAGATTCTGGACAGGCGAGGTGGCGCACGTGGACCGGTTTGGCAACCTGATCACGAACCTGACGCCCGACGCGGTGCCGGATCTGGGAATCAGGCCGGCGGTATTCCGGGCGGGGTTTAGGGAAGTGACGGGTCTGTCGCCGAACTACGCGTCAGGCAAGCCGGGCGAGGTGATTGCGCTAATTGGGAGCCATGGCGGGGTGGAACTGGCCGTGAACGGCGGGAACGCGGAGAAGACGCTGGGATTGGGGTTGGGCGCTCCCATCGATGTGGAGATTCTGTAGGCGATGCCGGAGCTGCCCGAAGTCGAAGCGGTGGTGAGGCGGCTGAGGCCGCAGGTGGAGGGTGCCCGGATGACGGGTTGCGGGCAGTTTCGCCCAACGACTGCGAATGGATTGGAACAAGCCGTTGGACGCCGGATTGAGGGTGTGGACCGGCGCGGCAAGCATATCCTGGTACGGCTGGATGGCGGGGCGTTTCTGCGTGTGCATCTGAAGATGACGGGGAACCTGACGGTGATCCAAGACGCGCGTCTCAAGCCCGCGACGGTGAGGGCTTGGTTTGAGTTTGAAGACGGGCGGGCGATGGTACTGGACGATCCGCGGGCTCTAGGGCGTATCACATTCCACGAGTCATGCGAAGAAGCTGAATTGTTCCGCGAGCTCGGGCCGGAGCCTTTATCCGGAGAGTTTACCCTGGAGTATCTGATCGCCAATGCACGCGGATCGCGCAAGCCGGTGAAGCTATTCCTGATGGACCAGCGGGCGGTGACGGGTCTGGGCAACATCTATGCGGCCGAAGCGCTGTTTGAAGCGAAGGTGGATCCGAGGCGCGCGGCAGGCCGCATCTCGGCGGAGCGCATTGGACGGCTGCACCGGGCGATTGTTGCGATTCTCCGCGTTGCGCTAGACTCGGCAGTACGGGCCTATTCCGAGCCTGGGGGCTTCACGGAGGGCGAGAATTTCCCCGCCGCCGTTTATGGACGAGAAGGCGAACCTTGTCTGGCTTGCGGCAGGGCCGTGAGGCGGATTCCCCAGGGCGGACGTTCGACGTACTTCTGCCCACATTGTCAGAGGTAGGTCCGGGAAAGCACGAATGAGTTTCACATCGAGAGCCGCCGAATTCAGAGAAAAGCTGCAGGGCCGGGTGATCGTGGCCGATGGAGCGATGGGGACGATGCTGTATTCGCGCGGCGTCTTCATCAACCGGTGTTTCGACGAATTGAACCTGAGCGCGCCGGCGATGGTCAAGGAGATCCACGAGGAATACGTCAAGGCCGGGGCGGAGATCCTGGAGACGAACACGTTTGGCGCCACGCGGTTGCGGTTGGCCAATTACGGCCTGGCGGACAAGGTGGAGGCGATCAACCGGGCGGGAGTTCGTTTGGCGCGCGAGGCGGCCGGGAGCAGGCCGGAGGTCTTTGTGGCGGGGACGATGGGGCCTTTGGGGGTGCACCTCGAACCACTGGGGCCGACCTCGTTTGCCGATGCGCGCGAGTCGTACCGGGAACAGGCCGAGTCGCTGGTTGACGAAGGCGTGGACTTGATTGTGATGGAGACCATCTCGTCGGTGGCCGAGATGAGGGAGGCCCTCGAAGCAGCGCGCGAGGTGGCCGGCAAGGAGATGGTTCTCATCGCCCAGATGACGATCGACGACTTCGGCTACCTGCACGACGGGACCGACATTGAAACGTATGCGAGATTCCTTGACGCCTCGCCCGCCGATGTCGTTGGGATCAATTGCTCGGTGGGGCCTAAGGCGACACTGGAGACGCTTGAGAAGGTGATGCTTCACACCAAGAAGCCGCTGTCGGCGATGCCCAACGCGGGTCATCCGACAAAGGTGGAAGGGCGGAACATCTATCTGAGTTCGCCGGAGTACATGGCGCAGTATGCGCGGAGAATGATCTGGGCGGGCGTCAAGATCGTCGGCGGCTGCTGCGGTACGACGCCGGAGCACATCAAGTGCATCAAGGGCGAAGCCAGGAGCCTGCAGCCAGGCATGAGGTCGATTTCAGTCACAGTGGAGTCCGCCAAGGCGAAGGCGGAGGCGCTGCCGGCGGCGCCGGCGGAGCGCAAGTCGGCGCTGGGCGCGAAGATCGTCTCGGGAAAATTCGTGGCGTTTGTCGAGATCCTGCCGCCGCGGGGCGTGGATGCGTCGAAGGAGATCGCCGGGTCGAAGCTGTGCAAAGAGGCGGGCATTGACGCCATCAACGTGCCGGACGGTCCGAGGGCGAGCGCGCGGATGTCGGCGCAGGTGACCTGCCAGTTGATCGAGCGCGATGCGGGCATCGAGAGCGTCCTGCATTTCTGTTGCCGGGACCGCAACATACTGGGGATTCAGTCGGAACTGCTGGGCGCCCATGCGGCAGGGATCAGGAACCTGATCTGCATCACGGGCGACCCGCCGCGGATGGGGTCGTATCCGGACGCGACGGCGGTGTTTGACGTGGACAGCATTGGTTTGGCGAACATCGTGAACAACCTGAACCACGGTCTGGACATCGGCGGAAATCCGATCGGGTCGCAGACGGCGCTACTGCTGGGCGTGGGTGCGAATCCGGGGGCGGTGAACCTGGATGAAGAGGTGGAGCGGACACGGTGGAAAGTGGAGGCTGGGGCGGAGTTCATCGTGACGCAGCCGGTCTTTGAGGTGGGACTGCTGGAGCGGTTCCTGAAGCGGATCGAGGGGTTCAAGATCCCGCTGATCACGGGCATCTGGCCGTTGACGAGCTTGAAGAACGCGGAGTTCATGGTGAACGAGTTAAGGGTGCCGGTGCCGGATGAGTTCATGGAGCGTATGAGAACGGCGGACAGTCCGGAGAAGGCGCGAGCCGAAGGGGTCAAGATCGCGCAAGAGATGGTGAGGCGCGTGCGCCCGTTGGTGGACGGGGTGCAGTTGAGCGCGCCATTCGGCCGGTATTCGATGGCGATCGAGGTTGCCGGGGCGATTGGCCCGCGCTAAACTGGCAACTTGCCAAAGGATAGGCGGATCTGAAAAACGTGGCCACTGATCTCATCGAAATCGACCAGGATCAGCCCTCGATGGAAGCCATCGAACGGGCAGCTGTGGCGATCCGCCGCGGGCAAGTGGTGGCGATTCCCACGGATTCGCTTTACGTGCTGGTCGCCGATCCATTCAACTTGCAGGCGGCCGGGCGGGTGTTCGCCGCCAAGGGACGCGAGGCGAACCGGTCCCTGCCCATGCTGGTCGCGGACGCGTTGATGGCCGAGGAACTGGTGAAGGAGCCGCCGGCGCGATTTCATTTACTGATTCACAAGTTCTGGCCCGGCCCGCTGACGATCATCGTGCCGGCGTCGGCGAAGGTCCCATTGAAGGTGACGGGGAATACGGGGCGGCTGGGGTTGCGGCAGTCGCGGTCGAGGACGGCGCAGGCGATCATCGGCTGGCTGGGCCAGCCGCTGATCTCGACGTCGGCGAACGTGTCCGGCAAGCCGACGTGCCGCAGCGGGATCGAGGTCTTCGGGACGATGGATGGGCGGGTGGACCTGGTGCTGGACGGCGGGTCATGCATCGGCTTGGGCGCGACCACGGTGGATATCACCGAGCCCTATTGGAAGGTGATCCGCGAGGGTGCGATCACGGAGAAAGAGATAGCCCATTGGCTCAAGGGCTTCTGACGCGCCAGGCGGCGGACTTCGTTGCCTTGCATCAGACAATCCCGTTAGACTGGTGAATCAAACGAAGGGGCTATGTCGTTATCCAGGAGCAGCCACGGTCGCGGAAGTCAGAAGAGCCGATCGTCGTTTTCGGGCGAACGGATCAGCTCCACGGTTTCGAGGCGATCCAGGCGTCTGGCGATTTTCATGCTCGGGATGTGGTTTGGCGGGGTGCTGCTGGTGGGGATTGCGGCGCCGGCGTCGTTCCGGGCTGTTGAGAGGGTGATGGCGGAACGGCAGGATGTGATCACCACAGCCATTGAGGAACTGGGACCTGTGACAACGCGCGATGTGCTGCGCTTCCAGATCGCCGAGGCCAATCGCCTCATGTTCGCCATTTGGGGGTGGGTTCAGTTCTTCATCTCCATCTCGCTGCTTCTTTTGCTGGTCTTCCTGAGCAACGCCGGGCGGCTTTCGCTCATCTTTTCGGGATCGATGGCGGGTGTGGCGGCGCTCTCGAACTTCGTGCTGATTCCGAGGATCGTCGAATTGGGGCGGACGAACATGAAGGGGGCCGGCAGTGCGGAACGCTTCGAGTTGATGCACGCGGGCTTCACCATATTCCAGGCGACGATCCTGGTGCTGGGGCTAATGCTGCTTTTTAGTCTTTTTCGGCGGCGCGACAGCCGCGGCAGCAGTTCCAGCAGGGACTCGGGCGTCATCTGAAGCGAGTTCTGGCGCGACCTCGACCATGTCGATCACGCCGATGACGGCGGCGTCGATGGGCGCCTGCTTGTGCCCCGCGGCCGTGAAGGCGGCGAATCCATCCAATACGAGCAGAACGCGGTCGCCGATGCCGGCGCTGACGCTGTCGATGGCCACCATGGGGACGCCCCGGTCGCGGCCATCGAGTTCAAGCGGCTGGACCAGGAGGAGCTTGCGGCCTTCGTGCGTCGGGTGTTTCTGGGTCGAGGTGATATCGCCCACTACACGCGCGATGAGCATCGGGGCTAGCTCCTCTCCGGTCGGCGTTTACCCACATGGATCTCGTCGACGATGCCGACGATCGTGGCGTCGGAAGGGACCTCGCGTCCACTGAAAGGAAAGCTCGCTTCACGCCCGCGAACCCAATAGACGGTCTCACCCGCGCCCGCGCCGGTCGAGTCCGTGCAGATGAGCACCTTGCCGGTGGAGTCGCCTGAAGGGGTGATGGGTTGGACGAGGAGTAGGCGCTGCGCTTCGAGGCCGGGGTTCTTGATTGTCGACCAGATTCGCCCGATGACTTTGCCCAGGAACATGGCGGCGCCGCCTAGCCGCCCGCATCCAGGGAGACTTCATCGACGATGCCGACGATGACGCAATCCACGGGTTTGTCCTTGCAGCCGTCGGCCATGCGAGCCGAAGAACCGCTGACGGTGAAGACGAGTTCGCGGTTGCCGGCGCCCACCGTATCGACGGCGACGACGTAGCCGGGCTCGTCCTTCCCATCCGGGGTGACGGGCTTCACGATGAGCAGCTTGTGCCCTTCGAGACGCGGATCTTTTCGTGTGGCGACCACCGTCCCCACGACGCGGCCCAGAATCATGACCGGGTGAGTCCTTTGCTCACTTCAGGCGCTTACTTCGAGCTCTTGCCGATCGGCAGGATGTCTTCCAGGCTCTGGTGCGGGCGCGGGATCACATGCACGGCAATCAGTTCGCCTACCCGGCGGGCGGCAGCCGCGCCGGCGTCGGTGGCGGCGCGGACCGCGGCGACGTCGCCGCGAACCAGGACCGTCACATAACCCGAACCGATCTTTTCCCAGCCGACCAGGGTTACCTTGGCCGCCTTCAACATCGCGTCGGCCGCCTCGATCATGGCGATCATGCCGCGCGTTTCGATCATTCCGAGTGCTTCACCCATCGAGTGTGTTTCTCCTCAAGTTCGCCAAAATCAAATCGTATCTCAAGTCCGGAGTTCACGCCATGCCGCGGGCGCGAAGGGCCTCTTCGACCAGCGCGATCAGTTCCTCGCGCGTGACCTCGAACGTGCCGCCGCCGGCGGGCGCGGCCAGAACGTCCTCGGCGGAAAGCGGACACCCGGGTTCGACCCCTGCGCGAGCCTTCACGCCGTAACGGGTTCGCGATTCAAACAGCTTGTTGACCTCTTCCCGCGGCAGGACCGTCGCCCCGCCAAGCAATTCGGCCACCAGGGAGATGCGGGCGTAATGCTCGGTGGTCTCCATGCGGAAGAAGGCCGAATAGACATCCGGCCCGTAGCAGGTCGCCCCATGGTTGGCCATCAGGATGGCGTCGTACTTGGGGATGAACGGGATCATGCCGTCCGTGAGCGCGTCGGTGCCCGGCAGGCCGTAGTCGGCCAGCGGGACGCAGCCCAAGCCGATGATCACCTCCGGCAGAAGCGCCTGGTTCAGCGCCCGGCCGGCGGTGGCGTAGCCGGTGGCCACGGGCGGGTGCGCATGCACCACGCCGCGGATATCCGGCCGCATGCTGTAAATCAGCAGGTGCATGGCAATCTCGCTGGTCCGCTCTTTGCGGCCTTCGATCTTGTTGCCCTGCATGTCGCAGATGATGAGGTCGTCCACGTGCAACATCCCCTTGCTGGTCGCGGTGGGGGTACACAGGACGCGGTTCTCGTCGAGCCGGATGGAGATGTTGCCGTCGTTGGCCGCTACCCACCCTTTTTGAAATACAAGGCGGCCGACGTCGACGATGTCCTGCCGCAGCTCTTTCTCCGTCTTCGACATCTGAATCACCGATTGTAGCAAACCCGGCTTCCAGATTAACTCCGATCCAGCCGGAACGGTGCGCCTTTCCTGGATCGAAGTTCATCCGCCGCTCATCTTAGAGCGTAACCGACAATCCCATGAAACACACACACTCCATTCTTCACGGTCTGAGCCTGACGGCCGGCCTTCTCGGCCTTGGCCTGTTGTCCGGCGGCATCGCTTGCGCGCAACAGAGCGGCAGGGTGAGCCCTCACGAAACCACATCCGCCGTCCTGGGCGGCAAGAAGATCGCCATCGAATATGGCCGTCCTTACAAGAAGGGCCGCGAGATCTTCGGCAAACTCGAACCCTTCGGCAAGGTCTGGCGCACGGGCGCCGACGAAGCCACCACGATCGAGACCGCTGGGGACCTGATGCTTGGTTCGCTGCACGTACCGGCGGGCAAGTATTCCTTGTTCACCATCCCCGGCGAGACCGAGTGGACGCTGATCATCAACAAGGTGCCCAAGCAGAGCGGCGCCTACGACTATGACGCCAAGAACGACCTGGGCCGCATCAAGATGAAGCTGGAGAAGTCGCCCAAGGTCACCGAACAGCTTACAATTTCGCTCGACGGGCAGGGCAGCCGCGGGACGCTGAAGATCGCCTGGGACAACGTGATCGCGTCGGTCCCGGTGATGATGCACTAAATGGGTCAGGGCATTTCGAAAGAGATAAAGCGGAGTCTTCCGTCGCGTTCCATCTGGATGGCGACGGCGTCTCCGCTTTTCAGTTTTCCGAGGATCTCCCGCAGGCGGACGACGCTTGGGGTGGGTTCGCGGTTGACGGCGTAGATGACGTCGCCGGCGCGGAAGTTGTCTTCGAGGAGGAGTGAATCGGCGCTGCGGGCCGCCACCAGGACGCCCTTCTCACGCCGGACGTTGATGATCTCCTGCTTATGCCGGGGCGTGAGATCGACGGCGAAGATGCCCAACTCGGGAACGAGGTTCTCCTCGCGGCTGGCCAGTTCGGCGAACTCGCCGGCCTGGTCGGGCCTCTCGACGACCGGCACGTCGATTTCCAGCCTCATTTTCCCGCGCAGGACCTGGAGCCGGACCTTCTCGCCAATCGCCGGCCGGTAAATGTTCACGTTGAACTGGCGGGCATTCTCCATCGTCCTGCCGTTCAACGTGTTGATGACATCGCCGACGCGCAGTCCGGCTTTTTCGGCGGGTCCGTCATAGTCGACGTCACTGACCACGACCCCCCACTCCTGCGGCAACCGCCAACCTTCACCAAGCGGTGGCGTCACCGTCTGAACGGCGACTCCGATATCGCCGCGGATGACGCGGCCCGACTTCTTCAATTGCTCGACGACGTTGGCCACGATGTTGCTCGGCACGGCGAACCCGAGTCCCTCGCTGCCGCCCGATTGCGACAGGATCAGCGTATTGATACCCACCAACTTGCCATCGGTGTTCACCAACGGGCCGCCACTGTTGCCGGGATTGATTGGCGCGTCGGTCTGGATGTAAATCATCGGGTCGTCGGATTTGAGTTGCCGGGCGGTGGAACTGACAATGCCCATCGTCACCGAGTTGTCCAGGCCCATGGGGTTGCCGAAGGCAAGGACGATTTCGCCCTGCTCGACCGCGTCGGAATCGGCCAGTTCGAGGGCGGGCAGGCCGGGATCCTCGATCTTCAACAGGGCGACATCGGTCTCCAGGTCCAGGCCGACAATGACGCCACGCACGATGCGGCCCATTGGCCGCACGGCCGACCGTTTCCGCGGATCAGGAGGTTTCGGCGGCGCGGCGGGCAGCGTCACCTGCACGCGTTGCGCACCCACGACGACGTGCGCGTTTGTGACCACGTACCCTTTCGTGTCGATGATCACCCCGGAACCGGCGCTCTGCTGGCGGGCCGCGACGCCGGCTTCGCCTACCTCCTCGAACTCCAGTTGACGGTAGCCGACCGCCGTCACCTTGACGACCGACGCGCCGACCCGGCGGCTCAACTCCTGGAAATTGCCGCTGAGACGTTCCAGTCGCGTGGGCGAAGCGCCAGCGCCGGGTTGCGCATGGAGCGCGCCCGTCAGAAGCGCCAGAGCGGCAATCGCGTGGAGTCTCTTCAACCGTTCCCCCGCTTTGTCTTATTCTATGCTGAAGTCAAGACCGGATTCCCCGGGAGGAGAATTGACATGCGCAGGAGGACGTTCATTCAGAGCGGGGCGATCGCCGCCGCGGCGCGATTGGAATCGCGGGGAGCGGCGCCGATGCCGATGGCGACGCTGGGCCGGACGGGTCTGAAAGTGTCCCGCTTTGTCGTCGGCGGCTACCACATGGCCGTTCAGGGAGAAGAGATGGCCACGCGGATCATCCGCCGGGCGATTGAGCTTGGCGTCAACTTCTTCGATTCAGCGAACCTGTACCACCGCGGCCTGAGCGACGAGATATACGGACGTGCGCTGGCCGGCGGATTGCGCCAGAAGGTCATGCTGATGACCAAGTGCGAGGACTACTCGCGCGACGGGTCGATGAAGATGTTGGATGAGCAGTTGCGCCGGATGAAGACTGATTACCTCGACCTCTGGCAGGTCCACCAGGTGAGCGAAATGAGCGATGCGGAGCAGGTCCTCGGGCCGAATGGGAGTCTGGAGACGTTTGTCAAAGCGAAGAAGGCGGGCAAGGTCCGCCACATCGGATTCACCGGCCACCGCGACCCGCAGGTCCATCTGAAACTGCTGAACGCGACAAGCGAGTGGGAGACGGTCCAGATGCCCGTCAACCTGATCGATCCCCACTACCTGAGCTTCATCGAGACGGTCCTGCCCGTGGCGCGCAAGAAGGGACTTGGCGTGCTGGCGATGAAGTCGAATGCCATGGGCGCGATCGGCAGGAACAACGTCGCCCGCATCGAGGACTGCCTGAAGTTCACGCTGAGCCAGGATATCGACGCGCTGGTGTCGGGCGTGGAGACGGTCGAGCAGTTGGAGGCCAACGTCCTCACGGCCAAGACGATGAAAAAGTTGTCGAAAGCCGAGATCGAAACCGTGCTGGCCGCGACGAAAAAGGGGCGGACTGGGGTGCAGATCGAAAACTACAAGCGTGCGCCGGCCGGGGCGGGGATGCGGAGACTGCACTCCGATGGCGAAGCGGTGTGACTGTCCGAGGAGCGGTCAATTAAAGTGACTGGTCAAAAGAATTGACCATGTGCTAAGATCAAGGCATGGATCAGATCAACGCCTCGAAGTTCAAGGAGCAGTGCCTCTCGATCCTGGACCATCTTTCGCCCGAGGGGATCCTGATCACGAAGCACGGCAAGGCGATTGCCCGGCTGATCCCGTCTGAGCAGTCCTGCGCCGACTTGATTGGGTCGATGAAGGGATCCATCAAGGTCACTGGCGACATCATGACGACGGGGATCACGTGGGATGCTGAATCTTGATACTCACATCTTCGTGCACGCGCTCCAAGGCAGATTGAAGCCAGGCGAGAAGAGGTTGCTCTCTTCCGACACATGGAGCATCTCGGCGATCGTGCTTTGGGAGTTGGCGAAACTCCGTCAACTTGGGCGAGTGGAGATCGACATCCGCTCTCCCGAGTTCGCTCGCGCGCTTGGGCGGATTCAGATCTGGCCGCTCGACCTGGCGGTTTGCACCCAGACCATGGATCTTGATTTCCAGAGCGATCCGGCAGACGAGATCATCGCCGCCACGAGCATCGCGCACCGCGTCCCGCTTGTGACACGAGACACGAGGATCCTGCGGTCGGCGATGGTGCCTTTCCCTTCCCGCGTCTGAGACCTGTCACAGCCGCCGCAGGGCTGCGCGCGCTGGCGAACCCTCGACTCCGGCGAGTTTCAGGGGCAGGCAGACCATTTCGTAGCGGCCCGGTTCGACTTGGCTCAGGTCCAGGCCCTCGATGACCCAGATGCCCGCGCCGAGAATCGTCTCGTGGGTTTCGACCAGGTCCTGATGGAAGCCGCCGATCGAGAGGTAGTCGATTCCGACCGTTTTCACTCCACGAGCTGCCAGCACCATGGCGGCTTCGTTCGAGATGTAGACGAAGTCTTCCTGAAAGCCTGGCTTGGCCCAGAGTTCGGCCGAGTTGCGGGTTCGGAAAAGGATCCGTTCGCCGACGGCGATGTCGGCTGGGAGTTCAGCCGCGCGGATCGCAACGGGGTCGTTGATCTGGACGACGCGCACCTCGCCGATCACCGCATCGAGCGGTAGGTCGTCCATGGAGACGCCGTCGGCGACGAAGTGCCGCGGCGCGTCCATGTGCGTGCCGGTGTGGACGCTCATTGCGACCTTGGAGAGGTTGCAGATGTCGCCGCGTTCGATGAACAGGGTTTGCTCGATGAGGGGTCCCGGGTCGCCCGGCCAGACGGGCATGCCCGCCATGATTGGACGAGTGACGTCAATCCAGGGATTGGTCATGATTTGGGGTCTCCTTACCTGTGGATCAGCGGGCGGAGGGGCCGCCAGTAGATGTTGCGGTACGCTACGGGGCCGTGGTCGCCCTGGAGCATGAGCGGATTGGCGGCGGCTTCGGGAATCGGCATGTGGGCGCGCGTGCCGCCGTCGACTTCGACGTTTTCCTGGACCAGGATGCCGTTATGCAGGACGCGGAGGAATTTCGCGTTCTCGGTTTTCTTTCCCGAGGCGTCAAAGCGCGGGGCGCGGAACCAGATCTGGTAGCTCTGCCAGTGGCCGGGCGGGCGCGAGACGCTGACCCGGGGAGCCGAGCCGCCGACGCCCTTATTGTCGATCCAGCGGTGATAGATGCCGCCGGCGTCGGAGGAGGTGGCCGGCTCGGTCGAGCCATAGCTGTCGAAGACCTGGACCTCGTAGAGTCCTTGCAGGTAGACGCCCGAATTCGAGCCCTTTGAAACCATCCATTCGATGTAGAGCTCGACGTCGCCGTGCTTCTCGTCTGTCACCAGGTTGACCGTGCGGCCGGAGGGGCTATTGATGATGCGGTCACCCGGACCTCTGCGGCCGGTCAGACGCGTCGGGCCGAGCAGCCGGTCAAAAAAGACGGTGGGCGAGGTGTACCACTCGTTGGGCTTGTCCGCCTCCTGTCCGCGCCAGCCGGTCAGATCCGTCCCGTTCAGCAGAGGCTTCCAGCCTTGCTCCAATAGAAAGGGGGCGTCGCCGTGGTGCTCTCCGTCCTGGAAAGGGGAATACTGCTGGGCGGTGACGGCGCAGAGCAAGGATATCGAGAGGAGTAGGACTCGGATCATGGGGTCATGATATCTCAGCGTTTCTTGCTGGTGGTGGACTTCTTGCGGATCGGGGATTTTCTCGCGGGGGGCCTAGCGGCGTCCTGCTTGATGGAGTAGCCGAAGCCGGACCAGGCATCGAGTTGGGCGTGGTCGATTTCGAAACCGGCAGCGCCGGAGTCGAGCAGCGCGGGCGAGGGCGGGGCCGCGCCGTCGATGATCCAAACGAAGTCGCAGCCAGAACCACAGGGTCTTGGAGCGCCGGGTCTCCAGGGCGCGAGGATGCGTGAAGGGACACCGGCGGGTACGGCGACGCCGGGATCGGTTTCCACGACGACATAGCGGCCGGCGGCCTTGACGACCTCAGAGGTGACGGCTGCGCCGGCAGCCGTGGCGCGGATGGCGCGGATGGCCGGCGAGATCCGAAGGGTGTCCTGCAAGGATGAGCGGGCTGGCGAGGCTGGTTCGATGGTGAGGTCGATGCCATACTCCTCGGCCAGTTCCGCGGTCAGGCGGATTGGGTCGTCCGGGAGGCCGGGGCCGGAATCGAAGATGAGCCGGGCGCGGTTGAAACGGGCGAGGGCGAGAGAGCGGAACCATGCGCGCCACGAGTCGCGGGGCAGGGCGATGTCATAAGCGGTGAGGGTTCGGCGGACACCGCGGATGGGGAGTTGGGCTGCGCCGCTGGCGGAGGGGACGACACCCTTCCGGGTGAGCGACCCGGCGGCTTCTATCAGGGCAAAGAGGATTGCGCGGGGACTGCCGCCGCGGATGAGCGCGCCTTGGATCTGGAAACTCTCCAGGGGGAGTGCGGCGGACTGCTCGATGGCGTGGCGAAACGATGCGCCAGGGAGTTGCCTGGCTTCGAGAGCGCGGCGGATCTCGGCGCGTCCGGCGTCAACCGGGCCGGCGGCCTGGATTTGAAGGGCCAGCACGACGGCGAGGCAAAGGCCAGGAGTCGATCGGTTAACGGGCACTAACGGATTCCTGGTGATCGAACTTAATCCCCTGCACCCCAACAATGTGCCACAGGTGGAGGGGCCGTGCCAAACGAACCCTTGTAAATCGGGCAGCCCGATGTTCGCACTCCCTGCGGGATATGGCTGGCTGCAACCCGCTCTCTTCGTTCGCGGTTCCGCTTGAGCTGGCCATCGGGGGCTTCGACCAAACGAACTCAAAATGCAATAAGTTATTTGTTTTCAATAAATTGTAGCAAATATTGTCATTTTTTAACCTAGCGATCGAATGGCAGGGGCGAAGAATTAACGAAGAGAATTGTTGAAATTGTAGCTGACCTGTCACATTATTGAAACGGAAGTTCTGACGCGTGTCTTGGGCGCACTGCTGACTGGTCTGCTGGCACTGCCTTTGGCGGCGATGGAGCCGGTTCGTTTGGGCGTGGTGGTGATGGGCGGGGAGGAACGGGTGGCGAAGGCTGCGCTGGCCGCGATGCGGGACGAGACTGTCAAGATTTTGGATCTCAGTGAACTCCGCCTGGCGTGGCGGGGCCCGGAC
>CAZLDN010000052.1:0-32812 GCA_964558355.1 uncultured Candidatus Solibacter sp. | reverse complement strand
CCAATTACATCCTCGTCGGGGTGGAATAGCACTTACTTACGGGATCCTTAGTAGCCGGACACTAGTGGGGGCGTAACAATGTTACGCCCCCGCTGGCGCGCGACTTCCGGTTGCAAGAAGAAGGCGTTTAACGTCGCTTAACATCATTGCCACAGGACGCGGAACCTGTTGATTTTGCATGACGATGGAGTTTTGTCTACGGACAGGGCAGCTCAAACGGATGGAGACTCTGGTGGCAGTGCAGCCAGTAGCTGCTGAACGGTCCGGTACAGCACGGGGTGAGTGAAGTCCGGCGCGATCTCGGCCAGCGGTGCGAGGACGAAGCGGCGCACGTGGAGGCGCGGATGCGGGACCGTTAGCGCGGGCGTGTCGATGATGGCCTGAGCCCAAAACAGAATGTCCAGATCGATGGTGCGCGGGCCGTTGGGGATGAGGCGCTCGCGTCCGAGAGCGTGCTCGATGGCCTGCAGTTCGTGGAGGAACTCCATTGGTGCGAGCGTGGTGGAAACCAGCGCGGCGGCGTTGAGGAACGGCCCCTGGTCGAGATAGCCCTCAGGCGCGGTCTCATGGAACGACGAAACGCACACGGGATTCAGCCGGCGCAGCGCCTCGCTCAGGTATCCGGCGCGGTCGCCGAGGTTGGAGCCCAGCGCGAGGTAGACATCAGCCATCGCGGCGTCTCACGATCTGGACGGCGGCGTAGCCGACGCCTTTGGCCTTGAGGGCCGCGGGCTTGCGGAGGCGGAGACGGACTTCCTGCACGGGGTATTCGCCAAGGATGGCGGCGGCGATGTGCTCAACCATGGACTCAACCAGCGCGTAGGGGCGCGATGTGGCGACGCGATGGACAGTGTGGAGAACGGCGGAGTAGTCGATTGTCTGGTGGAAGTCGTCCGACAGTCCGGCGGGACGGGTGTCGCAGCCGAGATCGACGTCGAGGAAGACCTCCTGGGTGCGGCTGCGCTCGGCCACCGGGACGCCGAGGTAAACGGTGAGGTGGACATCGCGGAGGAGGATACGGTCCATCAGGAACTCCTAACCGCGGCGGCGACCATTGCGGCCTTCCAGCAGTCCGCCACGTCGTGTGCGCGGATGATTGAGGCACCATGCAGGACGCCGATGGCGACAGCTGCCAGGGTGCCTTCCAAGCGATCCTCGGCCCGTTCCATGCCGGGGATGGCCGACAGAAAAGACTTGCGCGAGGGGCCGATCAGAATGGGGTAGCCCAGTTCTTCGAACTCGCCCAGGCGGCGCACCAGGGTGAAGCTCTGGGCGGCGGTTTTGGCAAATCCGATGCCGGGGTCCAGGATGATCTCGGCGATCCCGGCGGCGCGGGCCGCGGCGGCCTGGGCGGCCAGATACTCCTTCACTTCCGCGACCACGTCGGCGTAATCTGTCAGGCCGCGCATCGTTTGGGGCGCGCCGCGCATATGCATGATGACGACGCCGGCGTTGTGGCGGGCGGCGGCCGCCATCATGGCGGGATCGCGAAGTCCGGTTACGTCGTTGATCAGCGTGGCGCCGGCGCGCAGGGCTGACTCCGCCACCTCGGATTTCATCGTGTCGATGGAAAGACGAACCGTTGTCTCGCGCCGCAATGCTTCCAGGACGGGGATCACGCGGCGGAGTTCCTCAGCCGCCGAAACGGGTTCGGCGCCGGGGCGAGTGCTCTCGCCGCCGATATCCAGGATCGCGGCGCCTTCCGCGATGAGGCGGTGGGCGTGGTGGAGCGCGGCTTCGCACGTTTGGTGGCGGCCGCCATCGGAGAACGAGTCGGGTGTGACGTTGAGCACACCCATGATCCGCACAGGCATCCTTATTCCAGTGTGCGCCCATTCGGGGGTACGCGCGCCCTGGTCTTCTGGAGCGGAAGCTCAAGAGCATCGGATGTGGCCTACTCATCGTCGAGGGGCCGGACGTGACGGAAGTTCTCGCGCCACAACAGCGTAATCCCGACGTCGCGAAACTTGAGGCAGCAAGGTCACCGCGGCGACGAATGCGCCGCAGGTATCGAGCCACGGTTCTTTCGGAGACGACGAAGCCGGGCTTCTGCAGTTCTCCGTGAATCTTGGGAGCTCCCCAAGCCGGGTTCTCAGCCGGCATTCGACGGATGAGAGTGCGAACGTCCCCGGTGATCTTCGGCCGACCGCCGCGTGGCCGGGAACGCCACCGCCAATACAGGCGGAAGCCGGCGCGGTGCCAGCCGACAACAGTCTCGGGCTTCACGATGACAAGGACGTCGCTCCAGCGGGACCACACGCGGCGGAGGGCCGTCCAGAAGAGTCGGTCCAGGGAGTTCACTGTTGGCTGCGGTCGCCTGCGCTTGAGCACGGCGACCTGGTATCGCAGGGCGAGGACTTCGATGGCAGTGTCGCTTCGACTGCGGAAGAAGACGCGGAGGGCGGCGAGGAGTGAGAGGGCGAATTGGAACACGAACCCACCGTTGTAACATGCCGTAACCGGGCGCGGGACGCCGGCTCATCCTGAGCGCAAGCTGCTGATTTCACAGCATCACGGGGTTTTGGTTACAGACAGCCGGATGAGGACCAACCTAAGGGGAAACTCGAGGGCATGTTAGGCGGTCAGCAAGTGAAACCGACGGCGTTCCTGCTCTTGATCCAAAAAACGCGCCTTGGGCACGGGCCGCCAAGCTGCGGTATGGCGCAATGCCAATCGCCTCCTGCTGCTCCCTACGCCAGACCGTAGCTCGCCGGATTGAAGACACCCGCGTGGATTTCCTTCATCTCAGCCAGCAACTCCACCTCGTCGCCCGGCAACGACCGCAACTCGCTTTCGATCCGGCTCAACCATCCGGCCTCTTTCTTGTTCAGATGGAGCGAGCCCACACCGACGCACCTCTTCAAGAGGCCAACGGCGGCCAATCCGGCACTCACAGTTGCGTGGTAGTGCGAGTCCGCGCCGACAATCGCCTCAGCTATCTCGATCGTCGCTTGCGGGGAAAGAATTACCGCTTGGGGGCTCAGACACTCGTCAGAGTCCACGAGCCACTGCCGGAGCGTGAGCGCCCCGCCGCTAGCCGCAGCAGTATTCATCAGCCTGCAGTCATAGGCCAGTATCTCCGTGAATACTTCCGGGGCGTTGCCCGACAGCAGACGCACGTTCTGTACGCTCTCGTTGCTCCAGAGATCGCACATCGCAGCCGCGATGTTGCCCATCGGACTGAAGTGCGCGCACGCCGCGGACTTGCCCTCCATGGATATCGGGCAGCCTGTAATCGCTTTGATCACCGGTCCTTCGTAAGCACAGTCTTTCGAGGGGCCGACAGCGCCCTGCTCAAAGGCCACCAGGCTTCGGACGGCGCTCATGGCTCTCACTACCGCCGCCAAAACTTCGGGCAGCATCTTCTGGTGTGCCAGTTGCATCGCGGTATTGGCGAAGCCACAGGCCGTGTCGCCTCCCGGGACTGCCTTGCGTCTCCCATCGCACATCCGCGTGATCTCGCCCCAGAGCCAAGCCATGTCCCGAGGCGCCAGCACACCGAGAGCGAAGGCAATGGATCGGACGTCGCCGTACATTAGGCCCGGGTCGTGGACCTCCTTGCCCCCCACGGACTCAATCGAGACGATGTCGGCCCCTGCCTCGATGCACAGTTCGAATGACCGTCTCAGTTGTTCCCATGCGGAGCCGGATCGGAGTTCCGGAGGCTTGCCCTGGTCACGAATATCGGTGGGTGTCACGCGCAGGGCGCATCTGAGGCCGTGCTTTTCGTGGGCCTCCCGCAAGCACCGGCTCAGCAGGGCGGTGATCTCAGCGCCCATTCCGGGTGTTTCCGTCATTGCCGGCAGGAGTTCGAATTCCAGAACCAGGCCCGGCACTTGCAGGGAGATTGCGCGTTTGAGGATGTTCTGGGCCATCTCCTCGTAATGCGCCACCACTTTGCTCCACGTCTCGCCGGAGATCGTGATCACCGGCAAGGTGAAGTTGACTTCCGGGTAGACCTGACCACCGCCAATCGTCAGGCCAAAGCCGCATTCCACCGGCTTCGGCGCGCGGCCGAACACCAGTTTAGGGGCTTCGGGGATCGCCAGTGCGGAGTAAGTCATGATTTGACTGCCCCGGTGAGTGTGCGTGCCAGGGCAACGGCCGTGCTGGCATTTTCGCTATAGCCGTCGGCACCGATCTCGGCGGCATACTGCGCTGTCACAGGGGCGCCGCCCACCATGATCTTCACCTGCTCGCGCACGCCGGCCTGCTTCAGTGCATCGATCGCAGTTCGCATCGCCGGCATCGTCACCGTCAACAAGGCCGACAAGCAAACAATATTGGCGTTGCGCGCCTTCACCGCCTCAATGAACTTCTCCGGCGGTACGTCGGCGCCGAGGTCCAGGACCTCGAATCCGCCTCCTTCAAGCAAGGAGGCCACCAGGTTCTTGCCGATGTCGTGCAGGTCGCCCTTCACCGTGCCGATGACGACACGCCCCGCGGGTTCGGCGCCTGCCGCCGCCAGCAAGGGCCGCAGCAGTTCGAGCGAGCCTTTCATGGCGCGGCCGGATAACAGCAACTCCGGTACGAAGTACTCCTCGCACTCGAAGAGTCTGCCCACTTCATCCATGGCCGGAACCATGCACTTCGTGATCAACTCCAGCGGATCCACGCCTTCGGCAAGTGCCTCTTGTGTTACCGCAACCGATGTCTTCTGGTCGCCGTTCAGAACGGCATCGTAGAGCTTCTGCAAATCAGCCATGGGAGACTCCATTGAATTCATGCACCGCATCAATCATCGCGACTATGTTTTGTACCGGCGTGCCGGCCTGTACGTTGTGGATGGAATTGAACACAAACCCGCCGCCCGGTGCGAAGATCTCGCAGCGGCGCAGTACCTCTTCGCGCACTTCAGCCGGACTTCCGAAGGGCAACGTCTTCTGCGTGTCGACGCCACCACCCCAGAAGACGAGCCGTGAGCCGTATTGCCGCTTCAACTGCACAGGATCCATGCCGGCGGCCGAACACTGGACCGGATTCACGATGTCGAACCCGGCTTCAATGAAGCTCTCAAAGAACCTCGCGACGCTTCCGCAGGAATGCTTGAACGTCTTCCATGTGGTGTTGGCGTGAATCCAGTCGTTGACGCGTTTGTAGTATGGGAACCACAACTCCCGAAACGCGGGGACGGAGCAAAACGCAGACGTCTGAGTGCCAAAGTCCGTACCACAGACAAAAACGGCGTCGACCGAGTCCCCGACGCGCTCGTGGATGCGCGCCAGGTTTTGAAGCGCGAATTCGCACTGTGCCGCGAACACTCTGTGGATGTAGTCACGCCGCGACCGGGTGGAGACGTACCACTCGGTAACATCGCGGATGCCCTTCGGATCCTTGAGAAAGGGAGCGGGAACCAATGCGATGTCGCCGAAGGCCGTTCCGCCAAAGTTGGCAGTGACGGCGCGGCCTGTCGCCGCTGCCTCGCGGGTGGCTCGCATCAGATAGTCGAGGTCTTCGTCGCTGATTGGACCGAACTCTTCGAGATTATCCTGCGGGTTCAGATTCTCCTCATCCAGGGCTGCCTGACGCACGATTGCATCGAAGAACTCACTGCCGGAAGGCATCCGCCCGCTGGCTGGCGCGTTGAGATCGCCCTCGGGATGAATCAAAATCTCTCCATTCGGAGCTTCTGTGATTCGGAACTCTTCGCTGACCAGGACTTCGAGGCCCCGGAAATCCCATTCCTTCCAGCGATCGTTGGGAAATCCGAAGATTGTCTTGCGGGGAGCAACGCCAACGGTGTCGGCGCTCAAGGCGTCGAGGAGGTCCGCATCCAGCAATCCCAGCATCTGGTAAGGTTCGTGAACCTTTACCGGCCGCTTCTCCAGGCCGTAGTGGTCGCGTAGCGCGGCGACGCAACTGACGTGCATACCGGTCACGGGAGAGCTGCCAAAGTCGAGCGGCACACGATCCGGTTCGCGGTGGTTCAGCGTTGTGAGGATACGTTCTCTACTGTTCATGACTTGTCTCACAAGCTCGGGCAAAACACTCCTCGGCGATGCGGCGCAGCACGAGCGATTGAGCCCATCGGTCGCTCTCTTCCGCACCAACAGGTCCGCTTGTGTTCAGCAGGCGGGCGTAGTAGATCCGCGGGCTCAGCAATTCCGGAACGAACGGCAGACAATCGCCGGCCTGGGCGGATGAGAGGAAGCCTCGAACCGCAGCAGTCCACAATGCTCTGAAGTGAGCCACACACGGGTGCAATTCCGCATCGCCGTCGCCGATGTCCACCTGGATGCACCCCGGGTTGCCAATGCGGCCGTGTATGAATCGGACACGATCCAAGACGGGGCCGATGAACTGGAGCTTGTTCTCGAAGCCGCCATAGACCATCTCCAGCCCCGTGTACCAGTGCGAGAAGTCGCCGTTAAAGCGCAGTTCGGGGAAGCGCCGAACGAATTGCACGGTGCGCCAGATGTCCTGAAAAATGGTCGCGCGATGGGTCTCCACATAGAGTGGGACATAATGGCGGGCCGAGGCTTCGAGCACGGCTTCGATCAACCGGCCCGCCTCCGCATCGTCTTCCATGCCCCATCCGACATGCAGAGTGGCGCATTCCAGCCCTTCGTCGTGAAACCGTGATGCCAGAGCTTCGGCATCGCCCGGTTGGTTCACGCGGCCCAAACCGCACTTGCCCAACCCGAGGCGCGCACAGGCCGCCTGCTGCGCGGCCGTTGCCGGCTCTACCAACTGCACCCCTTCGTAGCCTGCCTGGCGAATCGCCTCGAAAAGTGGTTCCGCCTCGCGCGTAGAGGGCGCCGTGGAATCCAGCGGCAGATCCTGCAGCGACATCAGGTTGAGATAGCAGCGCAGCCTAGGCGGGCGCGCACCACCGTCAGAGGTATTGCGGATCATTAATCCGCCTCTTCTGACAGGCTGGCCGCGCTCGTATCTTGGCCGGGATCCAGCCAGGCGACGTCAGAAGCATCATCCGAGAAGCGATCTGCGCCAGTCTGCAAGATCATAGCGTCGTCCACTTTGCTGAGAGGCGTGTAGCGCGGGTGGTGAGCCTCCTTGTATGGATCGTTGCGTGCTGCGTTGTAGCAACAGATCATCGACCACCGCGGGTTCGCTGAGTGGTTCTGGTCGCTGCGGTGCAGCAGGTTGGAATCGAAAAAGATGGCGTCGCCCGGCTCCATCTCGACGTACACTAACTCAAGCCGCTTCGCCAGTTCATTCACTCGCTCCAGGTCGGCGCCTGCCTGTTCGCCGGACAGCACATGATCGATGCGGCCGGCTAGGTGCGAACCACGAAGCACCTGCAGGCAGCCGTTCTCCCGGGTCGCCCGATCAACTGCGATGAATACGCTCGTCAGCAGCGGAAACAGGACACCGTTTTGATACCAGTAGCCGTAGTCCTGATGCCAAGCCCAAGCTCCGCCCACTTTGGGCTCCTTCATAATCATCTTCGAGTGGTAATGATAGACCTCCCCACCCAGCAACTGTTCCGCCGAATCGACAACGGAACGGCAACGCGCGAACATGCCATAGATGCCATCACCCGGATGGTTCCACAAAGAAAGCCGCACGACTCCTCCCTCACCGTCAGCCTTGCCGAAGGAGTGATCGTCCAATGCCTTGTCCGATTTTGCCGAGCGACGAAGCAACTCGATCTCTTGTGCATCGAACATGCCACGAACCACAACATAGCCGTCTACTCTGTACTGCTCCACTTCCTGCGCCGTTAGCGGTCCCTTTGCCATCTTTGGTTCTCCAGTTCAGCTTCGAATTCCAAGCGACTGCATCATGCGGTCGGTCTCTCTATATGCTTCGGTCACCCACTCCACGATCCTGTCCGGCTCGGGAGAGTATTCCAGCTCAATGCTCACGGTGCCCTCGAAACGGGCGGCCTTGAGTCCCTCGAGATAGGGGATGAAGTCAACGACGCCCCGACCCGGCGGCAGGTCGCCGTGCTTTTCGCCGTCGCAATCAGAGAAGTGGACATGGGCGATTCGTCCGGCTAACTGCGCCACGTCCTTGGGCTTAGTCTTGGCCAGCGCCAGATGGGAGACGTCAACGTTGGCCTTCACCGCAGGGTGTGCGACGTCATTCAGGAAGCCAATCATCTTCGGCAAATCGTTGATCAGCGACAGGTGGAACGGCTCCAATTCCAAAGCCACCTCCAGGCCAAGACTGGAAGCATACTCGCCGAGCGTGCGAACGTGCTCAACAGCCCAATTCCATTGGTCCTTCGGGGCGATGACCTCCTGCTGCCAAATGTACTCCCCGAGTACGAGCAAGAGATTCCGGCCCTCTAGTTCATAGGCCAGGTCAAGGTAGGCTTTGGCTCGCCGCACATGAAATTGGCGAACCGGAGCGTTGAAGTCCGCAATTCCAAGGGCGCAGCACACAGTCGACACCACCGGAAGACTAACCTCGCGGCAGGTGTCCTTGATCAACCGCCGCTCGCGAATGTCGATCTCCATGGGGTCAGCGAAGATATCGATGGTGTCGAACCCGATCTGTTTGGTCAGACGAATTCCTTCGGCTGTGCCGACCGGCGAGCCAAGCCACGCTGAGCTGATAAGTCCGAGTTTCATGACGTGATCCCTTCGATAATTTCCTGGATGCGGACTGGACGGTGTTCGTCGAGCGACTTGTAGCAGGCATCGACGAGTGCCATTGTGCCGAGATTCTCACGTCCGCTGATTTTTGGCGAGCGACCCTCTGTCAGGCTGTCCAGCAGTTCCCCCATGGTGCCTAGGAAGGCGTCGGGAAACCAGACTTCATCCCACTTGGGGGCGAACCAAACCCCCGGATTGCGCTTGCTGGCAAATTCAATCGTACTCGGAACCGCGTTCGGATATCCGGGCCACCCAATGGTGCCTTGCGCGAGGCCGTCTGTGCCCTCGACGCGCCACTTGATGTAATTGTCCGAGGCCGCGCCCTCGCAGACCGGCCCCGCCCATACATCGTCCCAGGACGATGCGCGCAGGCCGTTTGCATATTCGAGGATGTAGAGCGCGATGCCGTCGCGATGAGGAAATTGAGTGCGCGGATCGGTTCTGACGCTGGCATAGACGCTCTCTGGATCACCGAACAGAAACCGGAAGCAATCGAGATGGTGAATGCTCATGGCGGCCAACGTCAAGCCGGGATAGTCCCGTAGCCACGACTGCCAGTGCGGAATGGCTCGCATCTCAATGGTGGCCAGCACCGGTTCGCCCAATTCGCCGCGGTCGAGCAGCGTCTTCAACGCGCGTATGGACTGGTCGTAGCGCATGTTCTGGTTAACGGCGAGGACGATCCCCGCCTTTTCGCAGGCATCTACGACGTCGAATGCCTCCCGGTAGTTCATGGCGAGGGGCTTCTGAGCGAGGATTCCTCGGATGTGTTCGGGATGCCGGACGGCCTCCGCAATGACCTGAGGTTGCACGTGAGGGGGGACAGCGATGTCGAGTACTTCAATCGACGGGTCAGCGATCAACTCCGCATAGGAGTCGTAGACACGGTCAATGCCTCTGGCGGATGCGACCTCACGCGCTGAATCCACGGGCTCGCCCGTGATCGCCGCGACGCTGAGACCGAGCTTCCGGTACGCGACCAGGTGTAGGTCGCGCATTACGAAACCGCTGCCGATGGCACCGATCCGCCAATCCCTGCGGGCGGGCGGCGGAGGCATGTAGTGTAGTTGTAGATCGATCATGATCAGGCTGACCTCCACGCGTAGAACGCCTCGATGCTATCACAAGTACATCGATCCGTGAAGCAATTCATGAAATTAATATGACGAAAAACAGCAGGGTCGATGATAATGGAAAACACATGATCCTTCACCTCGACTGCCAGGCACCCCCTCCGGCTCGCACCGACTTTGCCATTGGAGTCGTTGGGGCGGGATTCATCCTCCGGGAGGTGCAACTCAAGGCGTACCAGAACGCCGGCTTCAATACGGTGGCCATCGCTTCTCGAACGCCCGAACTGGCACGCGAGGTTGCCGACTTGTACGGAATCCCAAAGGTCTATGACACTGTCGGCGAACTACTTAGGGACCCTCAAGTGGAGATCGTCGACGTCGCCGTTCCCCCCGACCAACAATTGACGGTGGTTCGGGAAGTTGCCCGCCATGCGAGCCACGTGCGAGGAGTCCTCGTGCAGAAGCCCCTAGCCCTCAACTACGCCGAGGCGGTTGAGATCGTCCAGACCTGTAAAGCGAGCGGAATCCGGCTGGCGGTCAACCAGAACATGCGGTTCGACCAGTCGATTCGCGCACTGAAGAGCCTCTTGCGCAAAGGCTATCTTGGTGAACCCGTGTTGGCGACGATCGAAATGCGGGCCGTGCCGCACTGGCAACCATGGGTGAAGGAGTACTCCCGGCTGACGCTGCTGAACATGAGCGTGCATCATCTCGATTGCTTCCGGTTTCTGTTTGGCGAGCCGGAAAGCGTTTATGCCAGTGTGCGGCCGAGTCCGCGAATACCGTTCCCCCATAAGGACGGCATCTGTCTGTACATTCTCGAGTACGCGAACGGACTTCGAGTGGCTGCCTGCGACGACACCTACGTCGGACCCGGCAATCACCTCGAAGATCTGGATACCTACATCAAGTGGCGTGTTGAAGGGACTGAGGGACTGGCCCAAGGATGGCTCGGATGGCCGGGATACCCGAACCGGGTGCAAAGCCGAATGGAGTTCAGTTCCATGAAAGAACCAGGTCTTTGGCAGTCACCGCGGTGGAGAGAAGTCTGGTTCCCCGACGCGTTTGAAGGGCCGATGGCGGCGCTGATGGACAGTGTTGCTAGAAACGTCGATCCGGAGATCAGCGGCGAAGACAATCTGCGTACTATGGCGCTAGTGGAGGCGTGCTATCTGTCAGTGGAGCGCCATCGACCGGTCTGTCCCCGGGAGATCGGGGCAGGCACAGCGCCAGGAGGCCACTGATGTCGCGTCGCACCGGCGCAAATGCGCCAGCAACGATCAAGGACGTAGCGAAGAAAGCGGCCGTATCCATCGGAACCGTTTCGCGTGTGCTCAATGGCCATCAGGATGTCGACTCAGGACTTCGTACCAGGGTTCAGACGGCGATGAAGGACCTGCACTATCGGCCGAGTTTGCGAGCCCAGAGCTTCGTGCGGGATCGCTCGCAGGTGATCGGCTTCGTGGTCTCCAATCGGCACTCCTTTACCCCCTTCCATTCCCTCCTACTCATCGGCGTGGAAGAGTATTGCACTGAGGCCGGTTACTATGTGCAGTTTGCACGTCATCAGTATTTGGGCGAGGTTGCCGCTGCGGATTTGGCGCTCCCCTCTATACTGCAAGACCGAGGGCTCTCAGATTCCATCATCCTGGCCGGCACGAATCATGCCAATCTCGTTGAGGCGCTAGACCGGTCCGGACTGCGGTACGTGGTCCTTGCCAACAATCTGTTTGGGTACGAGGGCCGGCCTCCAGTGAATCGCGTCCGCTACGACGACGCCGGCGGAGTGGCGGAGGCCACGCGCTACCTGGCACAGCTCGGCCATCGGGACATCTGGTATTTGGGGGACGACAGCGAGCCGTGGCATGCCACTCGCGAGGAGGCCTATCGACGGGTGATGTCTGATCTGAGCCTTGAGCCGCGCGTGCATGCTCTTGCTGTCTCCGACGATTCATTTGAAAACGGCCACGCCGCCGTCTCTCTCTTGGTCGAGCAGCGCCTGCCAGTCACGGCGATTCTGGCGGATTCTGAGGAGCTCGCATACGGCTCGAAGGAAGGATTGCGGCAGCATGGGCGAGATGTTCCGCGCGACGTCAGCATCATCGGGTTCGATCACCAAACCCACCGCTCTCGACTGCCAATACTCACCTCCGTCTGCGTCGATCCGTTGGAAGTGGGGCGCCAATTGGCCCGACTCGCCATCGGCCGTATTCAATCGGGGGGGGACCTGCCCGAAGTTCTTGTCCCCACTCGATTGGTGAAGCGAAGCTCGTGCCGGCCGTTGCGGCCCGAACCCAGCATGGTCTTGTAGATTCATGAACAGATTCATGAGATTCATGAAAAGATTCATGAATGGTATTGACAGGTCCGGTTATCTGGGATAGGCTGCTCGTGTAGTTGTACTCGGGAGGTTAGTCATGCCGTCGCCTCTTCCTCGTCGCACCTTTCTGGCTTCCAGTAGCGCCGGATTCCTCATCCTCAAGCCTGAAACCGTCTTCGGTTCCCAGGCCAACTCGGCCTTGGAGATCGGGCTGATCGGCTGCGGCGGTCGCGGCAATATGATCGGCGCCATGTTCAAGGAGCATACAGGTGCCCGTCTGGTCGCGCTCCACGACCCCTTCGTCGATCGCCTCAACTTCACCCGCGACAATCTCAAGTCGCCTGACGCCCGCGCCTACAAAGGCTACAAGGGCTACCAGGACCTGGTTGCCTCCAAGCTCGACGCCGTGGTCATCGAAAGCCCGCCCTACGCCCGCCCCGAACAGTGCGCCGCCGCGGTCGCAGCCGGAAAACACTGCTACATGGCCAAGCCCATCGCCGTGGATGTCTGGGGCTGCAAGCTCTTCTCTTCAGCCGGCGAGAAAGCCAAGGGCAAGTTGTCCTTCTTCACCGACTTTCAGTACCGCGGGCGAGACGCTTATCGCGAATGCGTCGCGCGCGTTCACCGCGGCGAAATCGGCCAGCCGGTGATGGGCCACGTCTACTACCACACTGGACGCCTCCGGCCCCGCGATGTGTCTGGCGAACCGGCCGAGCTCGCCCGCCTCCGCAATTGGATGTTCGACAAGGCCCTCTCGGGCGATATCATCGTCGAACAGAACGTCCACGCTCTCGACGCGGGCGCCTGGATGCTCGACGCCGCGCCCCTGAAAGCCTATGGCACGGGCGGCCGCAAAGTGCGTATGGACGGCGATTGCTGGGACCATTTCGTCGTCACCTTCTGGTATCCCAACGATGTCCTGGTCGACTTCAGCTCCAGCCAGTGCATTCAGGGCTACAACGACATCTGCGCCCGAATCTACGGCTCCGAGGGAACCGCCGAAATGCACTACTACACATCGGCGTGGATCACCGGCAAGAACCCCTGGAAGGGACCTGACAAATTGGAAACAGGCCGCCAAGGGACCATCGAAAACATCAAAGCTTTCGTCGAGGGCATCCGGTCCGGCAATCTCCTCCACAACGCCGCCAGCACCGTCCGCAGCAACCTCACGGCGATCCTCGGCCGGACCGCGGCCTACCGGAACTCAGCCGTGACCTGGGACGAGATGATTCGTTCCGATGAGAAACTCGATCTCCGCCTGCCCAATCTGTAAGGCAGAACCATGCGACTGCTCCTATCGGTCATTCTGTTATGCTCATGCGCCTGCGCGCAGGAGTTCCGGGCCGCCCTGACCGGCCGCGTCACGGACCCCTCCGATGCGGCTGTCCCCAGAAACGCTGCCGCCCTCCTCGTTGCAATCTCACCGCTCTTCGGCCAGCTTTTGCCCGATCTCTACAAAGGCGAGATGCGCGGGGACCCGCCGTTCCTGTCCGAACAGGGCTGGCGGCCTCTGTTGAACGGCCGCGATCTCGCGGGCTGGCACGGCCAGGACGGTGGGCCGCACGAGTGGATTGCCACCAGAAGCGTGAACTGGCGGCGAATTTTCGGGCCCACACGCTTAACGATCCATCCCGAGCCCGGCGACCGGATTGCGAACGGCAAGACAGGACGCACTCGCAATCTTGTGACAGACGAGAAGTTTGGAGACTTCGAGCTTTATCTTGAGTTTCTCGGTGCCGCCGGATCGAACGCCGGCATCTACCTGCATGGCCTGTACGAAGTGCAGATCTTCGACAGTTTTGGCTACGCCGGTCCGCTGATGGTCGGCGACTGCGGAGGCATCTACAGCCGTGCCGACGGGACCGGCGGCTCTCCGCCGTTGCGAAATGCCTGCCGCCGTGCGGGGGAGTGGCAGTCGCTGCGGATCTGGTTCCAGGCTCCCCGGTTCGGTGACGATCGCAGGGCGAACGCCAGAGTGTTGCGCGTGTTGCTGAACGAGGATCTGATTCAGAACACCGTCGAACTCGACGCGCCCACAGGCGGCCACATGAAGATTCCGGAAGCGGCCACAAACCCCCTCATGCTGCAAGGCGACCATGGCCCCGTGGCGTTTCGAAATATCTATATCCGCCCGCTCGAGGCAGGTGCGTCCAAGTGAGGAAGGATGTCGCGCGAACCCAATGAAGAAGGAGCAAAGAGATATGTCTGAATGCGTTAGCGGGAAGCATGATCGCCGCGGGTTGTTAAAGACCGCCGGTGTCGGTCTGATGATCCTGAAGCCGGGTACCGTTTTTGGATCACAGGCGAACTCGGCGGTCGAGTTTGGTCTTATCGGTTGTGGTGGCCGGGGAACCTGGATCGGTGCCTCGTTTCAGGAGTTCACCGGCGCTCGCCTGGTCGCGCTGGCCGACGCGATGCCGGACCGGCTGGAAGCAGTGAGTCAGGCGCTGAAAGCCCCACAATCAACCAGGCTCTACAGGGGACTGAAGGGCTACCAGGAACTGGTGGGATCGAAGCTGGATATCGTCGTCATCGAGAGCCCTCCTTACTGCCACCCCGAGCAGGCGGCTGCGGCGGTCAACGCAGGCAAGCATGTCTACCTGGCGAAACCGGTAGCCGTGGACGTGGCTGGATGTAAGTCCATCATGGCCAGCGGCGAGAGGGCCAAGGGCAAGAGCAGCTTCTTTGTCGACTTTCAATTCCGTGCACGCGACGCGTTTCGCGAACTCGCGAGCCGCGTGCATGGCGGCGCCATCGGCTCGCCCGTGCTAGGGCATGTGTACTATCACACCGGTCGCCTGTCGGCTAAAGACAAGCCAGGCGATTCGCCTGCTGTGGCTCGCCTGCGCAACTGGGTCTTCGATAAGGCGCTCTCGGGAGATATCATCGTCGAACAGAACGTGCATGCGCTCGATGCCGGCCAATGGCTGCTGAACGCGAATCCGCTCAAGGCCTACGGCACAGGCGGACGCAAGGCGAGAGTGGATGTGGGTGATTGCTGGGATCACTTTGTCGTCACCTACTGGTACCCGAACGACGTGAAGGTCGACTTCAGTTCCACCCAGTGCATCAAGGGCTATAACGACATCTGCGCGCGCATCTACGGCTCCGAGGGCACGGCAGAAGCGCACTACAACGGTCCCGCAGTCATCACCGGCCCGAAGCCGTGGACGGGAGCGGAAAAGGACAACACCGGTCGCCAGGGCACCATCGACAATATCAAGACGTTTGTCGAGAGCGTGCGCGCCGGCAATCACGTCAATAACGCAGCCGAGGCGTCCGAGAGCACGCTTACCGCGGTGCTCGGCCGTATGGCCGCCTACGGCCAGCGTGTCGTCACCTGGGACGAGATGATGCGCTCGAACGAAAAACTGAACTACGGGCTCGAAGGCATCGCATAAGGAGAAACCCGCCCCATGACTTCCCGCAGACAGATCCTCCACACCGGATTGGCCGTCGCGTTCGGTGGTGCCCTAAACGCCGAAGCTGCGCGACCCCGTTTCCGCATCGGCGCCATGGACGGCGTGCTCAAGATGGGGGGCAAGCCCGAGGCCTTCGCCTTGGCCGCCAAACTCGAACTGGAAGGATTGGAGGTCGGACTTCGAAGGGCAGGGGCCGAGGAAGCGCTCATCCTGTCAGACCCGGGGCTCCAGGCGAAGTACCGCGAGGCGTCCCGCGAGCACAAGGTACCGATCGCTGGTCTCGTGCTGTCGGTGCTGCACCAGAATTATTTCAAGAGCGACAAACTGGCGCTGAAGTGGGTGCGAGACGGAATCGCGATCGCGCGCAGCCTGAATACGCGCGTCCTGCTGCTGCCGTTCTTCGGTCCCGCAGCCATCGAGAACCAGGCCGAACGCGAGCGCGTCGCCGACCTGCTGAAGGATTTCGGCCCGGAAGCGGGCAAAGCCGGCATCGTGCTCGGCATCGAGAATACGTTGTCGGCCGAAGATAACGCCCGGCTGCTCGAAAGGGCCGGTTCGAATTCAATCGGCGTCTTTTACGACGTCGGCAACTCAACAAACATGGGTGGCTTCGATGCGCCCAAGGAGATCCGCTGGCTGGGCAGGGAACGGATCTGCCAGATTCACTTGAAGGACAAGGGGTACCTCGGAGAGGGGAGCGTGAATTTTTCCGAGGTGCTGCGCGCCATGCGCGATATCGGATTCCGAGGTTTCGCGAATCTGGAAACGACATCGCCTTCCGGTTCGGTCGAAGGCGATGTCCGGCGTAACCTGGCCTACCTGAGGGGACTCATGAAATAGATCCCTGTCTGTCGGGCCGCTACCAATTCAGGAGACTCGATCATGTACCATTCTTCCTTACGCTTCGGTGTTCTCAGTTTACTTCTGGTGTCCGTGCTCGCGGCTCAGGAATTCCGGGCTACGATTACGGGACGCGTCACGGACAGCTCGGATGCGGCCGTTCCACAGGTGACTCTGCAGATCCTCAATACGGAAACGAACCAGCTCACAACGGCCGTAAGCGGCGCCTCGGGCGATTACACCGCGCCGTTGCTGCGCCCGGGCACCTACTCGATCTCGGCGCAGCGCGCCGGGTTCAAGGCGTTCACGCGCTCGGGCCTGGTGTTGAATGTCGGCCAGACCGCGACCGTCAACATCGCGCTCGAAGTCGGCAACGTCAGCGAGCAAATCACCGTCACCGGCGAAGCGCCGTTGCTCGACACCGCTACCGCCAACCGCGGTGCCGTCATCGATAACCAGCAGGTGACTGAACTCCCGCTGAACGGGCGCAACCCGTTCATGCTCTCCTCGCTGGCAGCGGGCGTCAACTTCAACGGAGCGCTGATCTATCCGCGCCCCTTCGACAACGGCGCCATCGCGCAATGGAGCATCAACGGAAGTCTGGCCGCCAATAACGACTTCATGCTCGACGGCGCGCCCAACAACTCGCAGGCCGGCACTAACAACATCGCGCTCGTTCCGCCCGTGGATGCCGTGCAGGAGTTCAAGGTGATGACCAACTCCTACGACGCGCAGTACGGACACTCCGGCGGCGGCGTCATCAACGTCTCGCTGAAGAGCGGAACGAACAGCATTCACGGCACCGCTTACGAGTTCGCGCGGCGCAACGCCTGGGATGCTAATTCTTTCCAGAACAACGCGGGCGGCGCGGCGCGCAGCGGGCATTACCTGGACCAGTACGGCATCCAGGCCGGCGGGCCCGTCTACCTCCCGAAAGTCTACGACGGCAGAGACAAGAGCTTCTTCATGGTGAATTACGAGGGCTACCGCGAGGGCACGCCCGGACCGCTGACCCTTTCGGTGCCCGAACCCGAGATGAAGGGAGGCGACTTCAGCAAGTTGGTCGACGCCCAGGGCCGCAAGATCACCCTCTACGATCCCACCACCGGGCGCGACGTCAACGGCGCCTGGACCCGCGATGCCTTCCCGGGCAACGTCATCCCCGGGGCCAGGGTCAACCCGATCGCGCGCAAGATCATCGACTATATGCGCAAGCCCAACCGGGCGTCCCCGGCCAATGTGGGCTATGCGCGGCAGAACGTCTTTGTCCCGGGCGGCGACCAGATCATGGAAGACGGCTTCTACAACCTGGTTGGTAAGTACGACCAGAGGATCGGTTCCAAGCACAGTATGTTCTGGCGCCATGCCTCGAACTCGCGCTATCAGGAGCGGAACACCAACGGGCTGTTCTCCGAGCCGGGTACCGACGGCTATTATCGCCACCAGCGCATCAACTTCGCCCAGGTCCTGGACTGGATCAGCACGCTCAGCCCATCAGTGGTTCTGAACGCGCGGCTCTCCTTCAACCGCTACGTGGAGAAAAACGGCCGTAAGGGGAACGAGGGGTTCGACATCACCACTCTGGGCTTCCCGCAGTCGCTCGCCGCCAGCCTCCCTCACAAACCCAACTTCGGTCGCTACACGTTTGACTCTTACACGGCACTGGGCGCGTATCCGACCGCCAACATCACCAACAACTGGGCGCTGCATCCGAACGTGACATGGATGCGGGGCCGCCACAGCCTCAAGGCCGGCATCGACATGCGGTCGATCCAGTACATCACGAACAACCCCGGCAACGTGTTGACACTGGGCGCCACTCCGGCCAACACGCGGAAAGACTTCGCGCGCGCCGACGCGCTGAGCGGCGATTCGATGGCAAGCTGGCTGCTGGGCACTCCCAGCAACGGCAGTTCACCGAACAACCTCTTTCCGACGTTCCTCAATAAGTATCTCGCTCCTTGGGTGCAGGCAGACTGGAAGCTGACCCGCAAGCTGACCGTCAACCTCGGCTTGCGCTGGGACTTCAACGTTCCGCCAAACGAGCGCTTCAACCGCATGAACCGCGGCTTCGACGCCGTTGCAGTTAACCCTACCAATTCCATGGTGAACCGCGGCCAGTTCCCGGACCTGCCGACGCTTCGGGGCGCCCTGCTCTTCGCCGGCGTCAACGGTGCGCCGCGGAACGCCGCCGACACTTACAACAAGGCGATTCAGCCGCGTCTCGGGTTCGCCTACCAGTTGGCCAACCGGCTGGCGGTTCGAGGAGGCTGGGGCCGGTACTATCTCAACCCGACCAATGACTATCTGCAAACCAGCGGCTTCAGCACCTCCACGTCCCTGATCAACACCCTCGATGGTGGCAGGACTTACCTGCCGAACCTAATCAACAATCCGTTTCCCCAGCTGGACGTGCCCTCCGGTGCGAGTCTGGCTGCGCTTACGTTTCTCGGCCGCGGCATCAACTTCGTGAACCCGACGTTCAAGACCCCCCACGTCAACCAGTTCTCGCTGAGCCTGCAGCTCGAACCCCTGCAAGGGATCATGATCGAAGCTGCGTATGTCGGCAGCCGGACGCAGAACATGCAGACCAGCCGCGCCGTCAACGATATCGACCTGGCGCTCCGTCAGAAATGCAACCAGATGGAGGGCGGCGTGCCCGGTTACTGCGACCAACTGGTAAGCAATCCGTTCTATGGATTGGAGGCCTTCTCCGGGACCAGCTATTACGCGAGCCCGACGGTCGCCCGGTCCACGCTATCCAGGCCCTATCCGGAGTACAGCTCACTTACGGAACTGACCCGCAACGACGGTGCCACCTGGTACAACTCCCTGCAGGTGACGCTGGAAACCCGGCGGCGCGCCGGAGTGAATCTGCTTTCCACCTACACGCTCTCGAAAAACGTCTACCGGTCGGGCTTCAACGACGTGCAGAACGGCATCATGCAGCAGGGGCTGGTTCAGTATGACCGCACGCACCGTTTCACGCTCGCCGCGGTCTACCAGTTCCCCTTCGGCGAGGGCCAGCGTTTGCTGAACTCGTCAAATCGCGTCGTCAAGAGGCTCGCGTCGGGATGGGGAATGACCTGGATGTTGCAGGCGCAGTCCGGGATTCCTTGGGCGCTTCCGAGCAACGTCCTGTACGTGAAGGAAGCGAAGGTATCAGAGATCGACTGGGCGGCTCCGCGCGTCTACGGCGTGAAGCCGTGCGTGGCGCGCTGGAACGACAACGGCACCATCACGATGCAGTCCTTCAGCGTCCAGAACGGGTGCACCGACTACAACTTCCTGGTGCTTCCGCGGTTCTCGCCGCGCCTCACCCCTTACTACGATGGCCGGCTCCGGTTGCACGCCGTGCCCACCTCGGACATGTCGATCAATAAGCTGACCCGCATTACCGAAAAGACCTCCATCCAGTTCCGCGCGGAAGTCTTCAACGTGTTCAACACCTACTACTTCTACGCCGCGAACTTCAATAACAACCCCGAAAGCGCCACCTTCGGCAGCCTGGACAAAGCCAGCGTCGCCACCGGCAGCGCCAACTACCCGCGCTACGTGCAGTTGGGAATCAAGTTCATCTGGTAGCGCGCGGCACCGCATCGCGAGGAACGCGCCCCTGGATCGAAGCCGGGGGCGCGTCGCGAGGCGCATGTGTTCGTAACACCCTTGTCTGTAGCCAAAACCAGATCCGCAAAGCGGAGCGACGTTACGTAACGTTGGAATTGGCTGCGGATGCGGGTTTGGGGTCGGCGTGAGCAGAAGGCGAGCGCCGATTTCGGCAGACGCTCACGGAGACGGCGCAGACCAGATTCCGGCGAGGTTGTCCTCGGGGTAAACTTCCTCGCCGAGGTGTGCAGCCCGGTACAGCGGAAGAAGACGCGGAGGGCGGCGAGGAGTTATTGAGGATCGACTAATACAGTGACAACAACAATTTCGATGCCCCTTGTTTTATTGGCTTCTTCAGACTGTTGCGGTGTCACTCAATTGCGCGAGGCTCAATAGATGGCGAATTGGAACACGAACCCACCCTTGTAACATGCCGTAACCGGGCGCTGGGACGCCGGCTCATCCTGAGCGCGTCGCGGTAGGGACGCCCATCGCTGGACGCCCCCCGCACAGATCCGTACGTCGGCGCTCGCGAAGAATGACCCATTTGTGCTCGGTTAGAGTGACCCACACCAAAAACAGCATTCTCGCCGGGTGTTCCGCATAGTGGGTACGACTATCAATATCATCCGCGCCGAAGGCGTTGCCCTCGGGCAATATGATTGTCTTCATCACGATGCGCGTCGCTTGCCGGATTTGCCCACGGGCAAGGACCCTTCCGCCAGATCCTCGGAATCCCGCCTCAGGTCCCATCATCTCGGACAACGGGTGGGTCACTTTTGGCGAGCAGCCCTGGGTCATTCCTCACGAGTGCCGAAGTCCGTACGAGCGGCACTACCGCATACGGCTCCTCCCTTGGATGCGAGCGTCGAAGCGAACATTCGGATACGGATGCAAGGTGCGCGGCGCAGGGACCCACCGGTCAAAGACAGGGCCGATCACGTTCCAGGTCGCCCGCGAATGCTGACTGCGGCGGCGCAGTACGTACCGCCACAGCCGAGTCAACCGCCAGCGAAAACGCCCCAACTGCGGTAGATTTCCCGGCACGGCGTGATATTGGTAGTAGCCCATTACCACCCGCTTCAGCCACTTCCCGGTGGCCTCAACCGGCTCATGCATCCGAGCGCGCAACTCCTGCTTGATCTGCTGGAGCTTTGCCCTCATCCGCTTCCCGGCCGTTTTCCGCCAGACCTGAAAATAGCCTTTCGAGTTCTCTCCACAATAGTGCGTAAACCCGAGGAACGTGAACGTTTCGAGCTTCGCCCGGCCTTCCCGTTTCCGGTGTCGCCAAGCTTCTCGCCCAAACGCCATCAGCCTCGTCTTGTCCGGATGGACCTCCAACTCAAACTTCGCCAGCCGCTCCTGAAACTCTTTCAGAAACCGCTCGGCATCAGCCTGGTGTTGGAAGCCCACGACGAGATCGTCGGCATACCGAACGACAACCATATCGCCGGTGGCCACTTTCTCGCGCCAGACCTCTGCCCATAGATCGAAAACATAGTGCAGGTACACGTTCGCCAGCAGCGGCGAAATCACCGCTCCTTGTGGCGTGCCCTGTTCTGTCTCCGACCACTCGCCATCCTCCAAGATCCCCGCTTTCATCCATTTCTGGATCAGGCGGAGCACCCGGGGGTCCCCAATGCGGTGCCTCAAGAACTTCCCCAGCCACTCATGACTGACGTGGTCGAAGAAACCTCTGATATCCGCATCGAGAATCCAGTTCACCCTTCTCCGGCATATCCCCACATTCAGCGCATCCAGCGCCTGATGCGGGTCGCGTCCTGGCCGGAACCCGTAGGAAAAGCCCCGGAAGTCCACCTCGTAAATCTGGTTGAGGATGGTCACCACGGCCTGTTGAACGATCTTGTCCCCCAGGCTCGCAATGCCCAACGGGCGTTGCTTCCCGTCGGCCTTCGGTATATAGACTCTCCGCGAGGGCTGCGCCCGGTACGCTCCCCGGTGAATACGGCTGTGCAGATCCCTCAATCGGTCTTCCAGCCCGTCCTCATACTCCCGCCACCTCATGCCGTCCACCCCTGGCACAGCCTTGCGCTTCAACGCGTAGTAGCTGGACTTGAGCAGATTGACATTCAGATGGTGGAGCAGCGTGGTGAACCGCTCCTGCTTCCGTTCTCGCGCCGCTTGGCGCACACCGTTCAGCCCCTGGGACACGCGTTCCCCGTTCTGTGCCGGTGGCGTGTGTGACTGTCCAGTGTTCTCCTTGGGCCGCGGCCTTCCCTCCCCTGCCTCCGCTGGGGCTTGCGCCCCTTTGTTCGGCTGGTTCATCGGTACTGCGCCGCAGTCCGACTCCTCCGCTGCGTACGTGCCCGCCTTGTGGCTTTGAGCCTTCGCGGTCCGCCCTGCTGAGTCGGCAGGGGCAACGGAGGTCTCCCGGTTCTCGTGCATGTCGTTTCTTGGCGTGCCCGGGGTCTCAGACTACGGGAGATCCGACTTGTCCTCGCGATCCCGGCCAAGCCGATGTAGCCTTCCCATGCAACTTATCAGGTCGGCATCTCAGTCTATCTTCTCGGAGCTCAATACCCGGCCCACCAGTGCCCCTGTTTACGCTTCGACGGTCACCTCGCGATCACCGCCGCAAAACTTGGGGTCAGGATGGTTCGCTATTCCTTTCCTGTAGGGCTCTTGCATCCCCTACAACATGCCGGTTTATCCCGGCGCACAAGCTGCTGATTTCACAGCATCACGGGGTTTTGGCTACAGACAACACGCAAGCTCCATGTTCTCATTCAGTTCAGCATTTGCGAGCGGCACAGAAAGGACACGAAGCACATGAAGATGGAGACCGCCACCTACATGCGCGAGTTCCTGTCGATCTGCAAGATGCTGCAGTCCTCGCGAAGGCCGGGCTCTCCGGCACGGCAATCGCGACGGCAGGCTCAGCTTACGCGCAGGAGCACTCCGCTTCGTTGAGGGCAATTGCTTCGACCCTGCGGCATGCTACCGAACTGGGTCAGCGAACCTCAATCAGTCGCATACGGTACTCCTGCACGGCCTCCGGAACTACGTCCACGCCCAATCCGGGGCCTTTGGGTACGGCAATCATCCCATCCTCAGGGTCCGGTTGGATCCTCTGGCGGATGATGACATCGCGGAATGGACTCTCCGTCTGATCGAATTCGAACGTGACGGGAGGGGCGTGCAATCCTTCGGTGAGCGCTGGTGTACCAGCCATCCAGTGCAACGTGCTGGCGGCGCGAATGGCGGTACCCCAATTGTGCGGAACCAGGCGGACATGGTTGAGCCAGCAGAGATAGGACAACCGACGCCCTCCCGTCAGACCCACGGTATCGATGTCAGGCTGCACGATGTCGACCAAGCGAGGCTGGATGTAATCCACAATCAGCCGCTCGGCAGTCAGCGTTTCACCGCTGGCGATCGGCATCCGGAGCGAGCGGGCGAGTCGGGCATAGCCAGTGAGGTCGTCAGCCAGGATGGGTTCCTCCCACCACATCAGGTTGAACTCCTCCAGACGGCGCCCCAGCGCCACGGCGGTGCCCACATCATAGGCGCAGTTGGAATCGACGCCGAGTTCGATATCGTCTCCTATCGCTTCGCGGACGGCGCGGACCGCTCGCACGTCGGTTTCCGGTCCGTAGCCAATCTTCATCTTGATGGCGCGCCAGCCGCGGTTCTTCCAAGAGAGCGCTTCTTCGGCCAGTCCTTCGAACAGATCGGGCCAGTCCTGCCGGTATAGTGCTGTGAGGTAGGGCTCGATGCGGCTTCGATGGCGACGGCCGAGCAGGTCGCACACCGGCCGGCCAAGGACTTTGCCGCACAGGTCCCAAAGTGCAACATCGAGGCCTCCGGCCGAGGCTTCACCTACTCGTGTTTGGTGCCCGGCTTCAGGCCGCAGGTCGTCGAAAATCGCTTCGACCTCAAATGGCGATCTTCCGATGACCAACTCGGGGTGATTGAGTAGTCGCTCGCCACCCCAGTTACCGTCGCCCCAGCCAGTCAGGCCGGCATCGGTGGTCACCTCGACAAGAGTCACAGAGCGCGTGTCGGTCCAATTCAACGACCAGCCGAACCTCCGAGCCAGCTTGGCCTGCAGCACGTGGACGTTCACCCCGGTGATCCTGGTCTTCAGAACAGAATCCGCCCTCAGCATCATGTCTTCCCTGAGTGTCTCGGTCTTCACGGTGCCTCCGTTCATTCAATCCGCCAGCGGGATCCAGACCGTCATGTGCGTCACACCCCGATTTGCCCATGCGTAGTAAGGAATCAGACGCACGGCGATTTGCTCCGGTTGAACCGGACGCAGTGCAGTATACAGACTGGTCCAGCCTCTCTCGGGATAGCGGAGCGCTGTACCTTCAAGAACTATTACACCGCCTAACAATGTGCGATCGAAACGCGGGGCGAGTTGAACGCGGCGCGATAGAGCCACCTCGGAGACTCTCACGTCGTTCGGCAGGTCCGGCGACTCCAGGCAGTAAACCAGCGGTCCGCGCATGACGGCAGTCTGATTCCGCGACGTCTCGAGCAGCGGATGCGCCTCCATCAATCTCGGCGCCATGTCCAGATTAAGTTCGACGGTGTCGCCCGCCGCCCATCGGCGGCGGATCTCCGCGTATTGGCCCGGCTGCGGCGGAGTCATCGACTTGCCGTTGACGGACAGCGTGTTCTTTCCCGACCAGCCCGGAATGCGGAGCCGCAGTGCGATGTCTCGAGGTGGTGCAGCTTTCACGGTGAGCTTCACCCGTCCATCCCACGGGTAGTCCGTTTCCTGCACGAGATGCACCCCCTGGGCGTCGAGCGTGCTGGCTCCAAACAGGTTCACCCAAATCGAATCGGTGGAAAGGCCGTACGCATAGGAATCCAACGAAGCCAGAACGCGCAGCACGTTGGGCGGACAGCAGTAGCTGTCCGCCGAGGGTTTCTGCGTTGTGTCATGCCAGCGTTCAAGCGTTTCGTTCCGGAGCAGCTTTGTCTCGTTGCCATAGCGCCGGTGAACATTCGCATAGAACCAGCTGCGACCGTCGATGCTCATGCCCGAGAGCATACTGTTGTACAAGACGGTTTCCAGGGCATCGGCATACTTGGCTTCCCCACTGAACGCCAGCATCCGCCAGTTCCACAGCGCGTTGCCGATGTTGGCGCAGGTCTCGTTGTACCCCCGACGGTTGGGCAGTTCGTAATCATCGCCGAAGGACTCGGCCGTAATATCACGTCGAATTGAGAGGCCCGGATCAAAGGGACCGACCGCTCCGGTGATATAGACCCGGCGATCGGCGACATCCCGCCAGATGCGTTCGACGGCCTCACGCAACCCGGAATCGCCGGTTTCCGTTACCACGTCAGCGGCGGTGGCGTAAAGGTAGGTGGCGTGTACTGCGTGGCCCACCGCCTGGGTCTCTTTACGCAGCGGGACGCGCGTTTGAAAGTGATCCGTTCCGCCAGGAGCCGAACCGCGCGAATCCACCATGGTCTGCGCCAGTTCGAGCAGCCGCCGGTCGCCCGTCACCCTGTAGAGATCGAGAAAACCCATCAGGTTGGATGGCGCACCGAAGTGAGCCATCTTCGACGGGCGCGGTTGGAGCAGCGGGTAGAGATAGTCCGTCACCTTCCCCGCGATGGCGAGCAGGCTCTTCTTGCCCGTAGCCCGGTGGTGCGCCGCCGCCGCCGTCAACAAGTGACCCATGTTGTACATCTCGTGATTTCGAGGTTCTTTCCAGCGCTCGATTACGCGCAGAGTGATGTTGGTGGAGATGTAGCCGTCCGGTTGCTGCGCCTTGGCGATGAGTGCAATAACGGCATCCATCTTCGCATCGATCTTCGCGTCATGGGTGCGGGCGTAGAGATGGGCCATGCCCTCCAGCCACTTGTACACGTCGCCGTCCGACCAATTATTCCCCTTGAATTCGCCCTTTTCGACACCGGCGGCGATCCGCAGGTTGACCACATTCGCGCCGTTGCCGTGGAGTTCGAGGGTCTTAGCCATTTCGGGGGCGACCACCTCGTGCGCGAGCGCGAAGCGATCTGCCCAGAAACCCCGCGTCCAGCGAGCGGCGCCCGGGGAAGCTGGCGTTAGCATCGCGCTGGACGCCGCCATGGCCGTCAACACGAACAGCGGAATGAGAAAAAGGCAGCACCGCATCATCAGAATCTCCTCTCATCTGAGATCGCCATCTTTGCCGAGACGGGAGTAAGGTCAGTGGACATCATCATTTCTTGGACTTGCCGCCCTTTCGCTTCCGCTGCGAGGCCCCGATCAGCTCTGTGATCGAGGTGACATCAATTCGCTTGGCTCTTTCCTCAACCATGCCAAGCAGGGTTCTCGCGTCGGAGAGGTGAGCGATCATGGCCACTCGGGCGTCCACGGGACGCCGTTTCTCGATTGCGAGATAGATCGGGCGATGGAATCCGAGAGTGTGATTCCAGTCAACGAGCTGGGATGTCAAGCCGATGCTGCTTGCCATCGCCCGGTGAATGAGGGAGAACAGCCGGCTGCAGATCGGGTTGCGAGCGGCCTGAAAGATCGCCTTGTGAAACGCCAGGTCCGCCTCGATAAATTCGGCTTCACCGACGCCGCGGCGAATCACTTCGAGCGTTTCACTCATCTTTCGCAGATCATCAAGAGTCGCTCGCTCGGCGGCTCGGGCGGCAAGTTCAGGCTCCACGATCAGCCGTGTCTCGACCAGGTCGTCGAGCGTTATCCCGTCGATGAGCATGAGCAGTTCGAAGGGCTCCCTCAGGATGCCGTCAGCGTCTGCGGCCAGGTAAGTGCCATCGCCGACGCGTTGCGTCAGCACCCCCATGATTTCCATGGCCTTCAAGGCGAGCCGCAACGAGGAGCGGCTCACCCCAAAGGCCGGTGCCAATTCCCGCTCGGGGGGCAGTTTGGCGCCGGGCGTGAGCACACCGCGGGAAATGAGTTCTTTCAGCCTCGCGATCAGCTGGTTGGTGACGCCGTCTTTGTCCCCGGGAACAATCGATAGAGTGGACATGTTTGTTGGACCAATATACCTGTCTAGCAACGGGTCGTGATGCGCTTGCGAATCAGGTAGTCCTCCAGGGCGTATTGGGAGCAGTCCTTGCCGATGCCGCTTTCCTTAATTCCGCCATGCGGAAGATCAATGGCGTACTTGAAGCCGTTCACCATCACTTCGCCGAACTCCAGGTCATCGGCGGCGCGCCGCGAGCGCGCCGCGTCGCGTGTGTAGACATAGGCTACGAGGCCGTACTCGGTATCGTTGGCCATGTCGATCACCTGGCTCTCGTCGTTGAAGGGGATGAGCGGCGCGACAGGACCAAAGATCTCCTCGCGGAATACCCGCATCGCGGGAGTCACCGATTCCAGCACGGTGGGTTCATAGAAGAAGCCCTTGGAAAGATGTGCCGGGCGGGCGCCGCCGAAAGACAGCTTGCCCCCCTGGTCGACAGCCGACGCTACGAGCTCCTCGACGTACTCGCGTGCTTTGGCGTCGATCAGCGGGCCCATCGTCGCCCCGGAACCGCGGCCAAATCCGACCCGCACCTCTTTGGCGTGACCGATCAGGAGATCGACGAAACGCTCGTAGACTTCGTCGTGGACGAAGATGCGGTTGGGGGCGACACAGATCTGCCCGCAGTTGCCGAACTTGAGAGCGGCGACCTCGCGCGCGGCTGTCTCGACGTCGGCGTCCTCGAACACGAGCACTGGCGCGTTGCCTCCGAGCTCCATGCTGAGCCGCTTGACACTGGTTGCGCTCTGCGCGATGAGGCGCCGGCCGGTTACTGATGAACCAATCATCGTCAACGCGCGCGGGATGGTGCTTGTCGAGATCGTCTCCGCTACTTCGCCGGTGGGGCCGCAGAGGATGTTGATCACTCCAGGCGGGAATTTGACTTTTGCGCAGATTTCCCCCAGCACATAAGCCGACAGGGGCGAGGATGAGGACGGCCTGATAATGATGGTGCACCCAGCGGCCAGAGCCGGGCCCAGCTTGAAGCCGACGTTCAGCAGCGGGAAGTTCCACGCCAGAAACGCCGCGACCACCCCCACGGGTTGGGTGATCACTTCGTGCCGGTGCGTTCCCTGGATGTCCGGCAAGACCGTGTCGCGATTGCGCCGCATTTCCTCGGCATACCATTCGAGAGAGTCGACAACCGTCTGGTAGTCCTCGGCCGTGGCCTCCCATGGCTTGCCCATCTCGTACATCACCGCAAGGCGCAGATCCTCTTCCCTTTCGATGACGGCCTCGCGCAGCACCCGCATCCATCGTGCGCGCTCGATGAGCGGAGTCTTCGACCATATTTTGAAGGCATTCCGGGCGCCTTCGAGAGCCGCTTCGGCATCTTGCCTGCATGCCCAGGCGATCTCGCCGGCGGCTTCCTCTGTCGCCGGACAAACGATCTTCCGGCGGCTTCCGCCAGTGGCGTCGCGCAGTTCACCGTTGATGTAGAGTTGCCGGTAGCCGAGTTCCATGTTTGCTCCTTAGGCTCCTTGCAGGCCGTTCGAATAGCCCAACAGCACGCAGGCGGCGATCAGAATTGCCACGCCCGCGAACATGAGCCGCATCGGGGCGGGCGCGCCCTTCCATTCGCCAGCCCGGATCGCCCAAAAGTTGCTAATGATCAGCGCCAGGCCCAGCAGCATCGGCCAGCCAATCACCGGCCCGAGCGATCCCATCAGCGAGGCGCCCTGTCCGTAGACGCCCAGCGCCGCAAACCATAACATTCCCGTCAGCACTGCCCAGCCCGCGGCGGTCCAGGACGATCCCGCCGAGTTCGGAGCCCGCCAGTGGCGCCCTCGAAGCAGCAGAAAGCAGCAGTACCCCGCGTTCATCAGGAAGGCTCCGGCAAGCACCACGACCCAGGCCGCCAGGCTGGCGTTCCGCGAGTTGGCGCCGCCCGATTCAGCGGCCCGGACGACAGGCGCCGCGTTTGCGAAGCCGACATTCAACAATGCCGAGAGCACACCGCTGAGGACAGCGATGAGCAGGCCCACGCGAAACTGCTTGCCGCGCGTGACGCCTTTGATTTCCGCCACCTGGTCGCGCCGCATGCCGGCCCAGGCGACAACAGCGACGCCGGCGATCATCGTCGCGACACCGGCCAATACATGTGGTGCGGCCGGACTGCTGAGGCCTTCGCCTTGGATCAGTGGGACCAGCGATCCCATCGAACCCGCCAGCCCCATCACAATTCCGTATGTGAGAGAGATGCCGATGTACGACACGCTTAGTCCGAACAGTATCCCCCCGACGCCCCACAGGAAGCCGAAGCTCGCCGCCAGAAGGACAGAGGATGTGCTCGCCCCGGCAATCGATGCCCACAGGGAGGGCACGGCAATCGATGCCCAGATACAGGGCACGGCCACCATGCCGACTGCCGCGTAGATCAGCCACCACGCCTCCCACGCCAGCGGAGCGATCTTCTTCATGCCCAATCCGAAAGTGCCCTGGAAGAAACTCGCCATGATGACGAGTGCAAAAGGAAGGAAGGCTTCATTCATATTGGCTCCTCCATCAATCGAGGCATCCGGACCATCATGTGCGGCACTCCCTCATCGTCCAACCCTTTCTTGCAGTCGGCTGCGATCAGGAAGCTGGCCAACGCGACGCCGCTGTCGGGGAACCGCAACATCAGCCGCATGTCGGAGGTCGTCGGCCACCATCGCTCTCTGATGCGGTCCCCCCGGAGTCCGTTCATCCACTCCTCCGAATCCGGCTGTGCCGATCGGAAAGCCTCGCGAAGCCCGGGGTTGACGTCGTCGATCCCAGGCTCCCGGGCCTTCAGGAGGATTGCGCAGGGTCTGGAGCAGAGTATCTGAATGGCGACGCGCTGGGTCATATTGGTCCCTCCAATTGTATGTGCCAAAATGTACAGTGTCAAGAGAACTTCTATTTATGTACTTTTGTCATTGACAAGATCATTTCCTCAGTCTACATTGGATGTACCAATTGAAAGGAGCATCGCTGCCATGACCGCTCGCATCCTCGTCGTTCTCGCCTTCTGGTTCGCCGCTTTTCCCGCGGCGGCGCAGACCACCGCCGGACAGATCACAGGCATCATCACCGATCCCACCGGGGCTGCCATTCCTCGCGCCAGTGTCGTCGCCAGAAATGCCGCAACCGGTGTCAGCCGCCAAACGAACTCTAACGAGTCGGGCAACTATTCAGTTCCCCTGCTCGAGCCGGGGGGGTACACCGTGACAGTTCAAAAGGAAGGCTTCCGGGTGGCTGAGCGCGCGGGCATAACACTCAGCGTCAACTCCACGGTTCGTTTGGACTTTATGATGACCCTGGGAACCTTGAGCGAATCCGTCTCGGTGACGGCGGACGTCCCGCTGCTCCAAACTGGAGAATCATCCTTAAGAACGGTTGTGGACAATCGCAAGATCGTCGAGCTTCCCCTGAACGGACGTAACCCCTTCGATCTGATCTTCCTCGCGCCGGGCACGCAGGCATATCGCCGCCCGTCGTTCCCGGGAAACAACATTCCGCTATCAAACTTCTCGATCAACGGCGGGCCGGCGATGGCAAACGAAGTGCTGCTCGATGGGATCCCCAGCACCTCGCCGCAGTACAACCAGTTCACGATCATTCCGTCGATCGATGCGGTGCAGGAGTTCGAGGTAAAGACCAACAACATGGCCGCCGAGTTCGGCCGCACAGCGGGCGGTGTCGTGAACGTGGCCATGAAGAGCGGCACCAACCTATTGCACGGCACGGTCTACGACTTTCTCCGCAATGATGCTCTTGACTCCAACTCCTGGCTGAACAACAAGTCCGGCCAAGCCAAGCCACCGTTCCGCTTCAACCAATTCGGCGCGAGCGCCGGGGGACCAATCAGGAAGGACAAGACTTTCTTCTTTGGCAACTACGAAGGTGTCCGCCGCACGACAGGCCGCACTTTCCTTTTCTCCTTACCGACAGCTGAGCATCGTGCAGGCGATTTCAGCCAGACCCTGGCGCAGAATGGACGGCTCATCGACATCTATGACCCGTTGACAGCCAGCCAGGTTGGAACCGGTTTCCAGCGACAGGCGTTTCCCGGAAACAGGATCCCTGCCAACCGGTTCAACACCGTCAGCCGCAACATCCTTCCCCACTGGATTGAACCAAACCTCCCCGGAGACCCGGTGACGAAAATCAACAACTTCATCAGTAACAAAACGGAGAAGTACGATGTCAACCAGATCAATATGCGGATCGACCACAGCTTCTCCAATGCCAACCGCATTTTCGGCAGATTCTCGTGGAATGAGTCGCAGGTGACACCGCCTATGCTCTTCGCGAGTGCGAGAGCGAACCCCTCATCAGGTCCACAACTGTTCACGCAACGCAATCTTGCCATCAACGATACGCACTCGTTTTCGCCAACTACTTTCGCCACGTTCCGGGTCGGTTTCACGCGCCTGAGGGACTACAACAATCCATTCGACACCAGCTTCGAATCAACCCAATTGGGCTTTCCGAAGTATTTCCGGGATGCTCAGCCCGCCGCCGTGTTCCCCTCCGTAACGGTCAACGGCTATGCCGTGAGCAACATTGGCTTCGGTACCAGCAGCATCGGACCGGTCAACGGCACGATCATCAACAACATTTCGAACGCCTACACCGCGCAGAGTGACGTCACACACACACGCGGCAGTCATGTATTCAAGGCCGGTCTTGAGTACCGGCTGTTCCGATCCGGGGGCTACCGGCCAATTCTGCCAAGTTTCGCTTTCAGCCCCGGCCTCACGCAGGGACCGAATCCACTGCAAGCCAGCGCGACCGCCGGCCATAGCGTCGCGAGTTTCCTGCTTGGCCTTGCAGGCGGTGGCTCCGCACAGACCAATACGACGCAGGACATACAGACTTACTACTACGGTGCGTTCATTCAGGACGACTACAAGCTCACCTCGAAACTTACGCTGAATCTCGGAATTCGCTTCGAGATCGAGAACCTGCGGACGGACCGGTACGACAGGCTGAATGTTCTCGACTTCGACAGTCCAAACCCGCTTCAGGCTCCCGGCATGGGCCCGTTGCGGGGAGGACTGGGCTTTGTGAACGTGAACGGAGTTTCGCGAGAACAGGCTGCCATCAACCGCAACGTCTCCCCGCGGTTCGGTTTCGCCTACCAGTTGAATGCGAAGACCGTCCTCCGGGGCGGCTATGGGATCTTCTTCGCTCCAAGAACGGGTTGGGACTACAATCAACTTGGGCAAACGGGTTTCTCGGCTACTACGCCTCACGTCGCCAGTCCTGATGGCGTCACGATCACCTCTTACTACTCTGATCCGTTCCCCAACGGTTTTGTCTCCCCCACCGGATCAAGGCTCGGGTTACTCACCAACGTCGGGGGATTCATCAGCGCTCCTGACCGCGACCAGAAGGGCCTCTATATGCAGCACTGGAACTTCAGTTTGCAGCGCCAGCTTCCGGGGGACATCGGATTGGATCTCGCATACGCTGGAAGCAAGGGCACGCATCTCTGGCAGAACTTAGTGTACAACCAGTTGCCCGACCAATATCTTTCCCTGAAGAGCGATCTGCGGCGAGTCGTCCCGAATCCATTCCGGGGAATCGTCCCCGCGGCCCAGGCGCTTGGCGGGGCAACCACAACGTACGGTCAACTCCTCCGCCCGTATCCGCACTTCACAGGCCTGAATACGATCGGTTCGACTTCGGGAAGCTCGACGTATCACGCAGTTGAAATTCGCGCGGAGAAGAGGTACTCTCACGGCCTGAACTTCCTCGTCAGCTACACGTTCAACAAGATGATTGACGATGGCGCTCCAGGAAGCCGAATCGCCTGGATCGGCGACGTCCCGAGCTTTCAGAACAACAATGATCGCCGGTCCGAGCGCAGCCTGAACTCGCAGCAGGGACCTCGGCGTTTGGCCATCGCCGCCGGCTATGAGTTGCCGATCGGCCGAGGCAAGGCCTTCGCGTCCTCCATTTCGCCGCTTGGCGACAAGTTCATCGGTGGATGGCAGATCACTAGCGTCCGGCTATAAGTCCCACAGATTCAACTGGTTAGAAAATGAGG
>CAZLDN010000051.1:0-33120 GCA_964558355.1 uncultured Candidatus Solibacter sp. | reverse complement strand
CGTTCACCCTGATATCGTTTTCGTGATCGTTTGCCAAAGTTCTTTCACTCCCTGGCCTGTGAGGCCTGAAAACCAGACGATTTCGCCGCCGTAGTGTGCGCGGATCGCCTTCTGGCTTGCGGATTTCTCTTTCTGATTCAACTTGTCCACCTTCGTGGCTACAACCGCATATGTGCGCCGGTGGTGCTCCAGCCATTCAATCAACTGGAGGTCAGACTCCATCCAACCGCGCCGGGCGTCCAACAAAAGGATGCAAAGCGCGAGTGACTCGCGTTGGCGCAGGTACGCTTCAATCAACTGCGCCCAACTCCCCGAAACCGTCTTTGGGGCCTTCGAAAAGCCATACCCAGGGAGGTCGACAAACAGATATCGACCATCGACCCGGAAAAAGTTCGCCGCCTGGGTCCGCCCCGGTGTGTTCGAGGCGAAGGCCAGCCGGCTGTGTCCGGTCAACCGGTTCAGCAGCGTCGACTTGCCAACATTCGACCTGCCCAAAAACGCCACCTCCGGCAGCCCCGCTGGGGGGAACTGCTCCGGCGAGGGAGCGCTCAGTATGAATTCGGCCGGCGTCGTCAAGGCGTCGAATCGGCCTCCATGGCTAAATTTTCAAATCTCGGGCTCTCTAGTGGGCCCGATTCTCTTCGGCGGGCTGCGACGTAGGCAGATCGATCGGCTGCCCAGCGGCCACTCTCTCTCTTAAGGCTGCAAGATCCCCGGCAAGAGCTATCTTCAACACATCGTCCATGGATTCGACGAAGTGCAGCTTCATGTCCTTGCGGATGTTCTCGGGGACATCGACGAGGTCCTTCTCATTATCCATCGGCATGATGGCCTCGAAGATGCCATGGCGGTGCGCCGCAAGAAGTTTTTCCTTCAACCCCCCGATAGGCAGAACGCGCCCGCGCAGGGTGATCTCCCCCGTCATCGCCAGGTCTCCGCGCACGGGCAACTTCGTCAGTGCGGATGCAATCGTCGTAGCAATCGTGATGCCCGCCGACGGCCCATCCTTCGGGATCGCGCCCTCCGGCACATGGATGTGAATATCGAGGTGGCGGTAGAAGTCCCTTGGCAACCCGAGCATCGCCGCGCGTGAGCGTACGAAACTCATCGCCGCCTGGGCCGATTCCTGCATCACGTCGCCCAGCTTTCCGGTCGTCATCAACCGGCCGCGGCCTTCCATGATCGTCACCTCGGTGGTCAGCAACTGCCCGCCCACCTCGGTCCATGCCAGGCCGTTGGCCGTGCCGACCTCCGACTTGCGGCTTGCCGCCAAATCGCGAAACCGCGCCGGTCCCAGCAACTCGACCACCCTGGAATCGCTCACCACCACCTGCGCGAACTCGGGCGGGACCTGCATCTGCTCATGAGCCTCGTCGCCGTCAACCACTTCAGGGCCGGCGCCGCGCTTCTTCTTCGTCCCCACCGCTTCCTGCGGCTTGCTCTCCGCTGCGGCTTCGGCTGCGGACTTCGTGTTGACCAGCTTTCTTACCACCTTCCGGCAAACGTTGCCGATCTCGCGCTCCAAATTGCGGACCCCGGCTTCGCGCGTGTAGCCCTGTACAAGCGCCATCAGCCCGCCATCCTCGAACTTCACCTGAGGTTCGTCCAAGCCCGTGCCCTTCATCTGCTTGGGAACCAGGAACCGCCGGGCGATCTCCATCTTCTCGATTTCGGTGTAGCCCGACAGGCGGATCACTTCCATGCGGTCCTGCAGCGCCGGCGGGATGGTGTGCAGAACATTCGCCGTGGCGATGAAGAACACTTCGCTCAAGTCATATTCCACGTCAAGGTAGTGGTCCACGAACATGAAGTTCTGCTCGGGATCGAGGACTTCGAGCAACGCAGCCGACGGGTCGCCACGGAAATCGGTCGACATCTTGTCGAGCTCGTCGAGCATGAAAACCGGATTCCGCGTGCCGGCCTTCTTCATCATCTGGATCACTTGGCCAGGCAGCGCGCCAATATATGTCCGGCGGTGGCCGCGCACTTCGGCTTCGTCGCGCACGCCGCCCAGCGACAACCGAACGAACTTCCGGCCCGTCGCCTTCGCGATCGACATGCCAAGCGAGGTCTTGCCCACGCCTGGAGGTCCGACGAAGCAGAGGATCGATCCCTTCGGGTTCTTCACCAGCCGGCGCACGGCGAGAAATTCAAGGATGCGCTCCTTGATCTTCTCCAGACCGTAATGGTCGGCATTCAGGACATCTTCGGCGAAGCGGAGATCGCGTATCTCCTTTGTCTTCTTCTTCCACGGGACGGCCAGCATCCAATCCAGGTAGTTTCTGGACACGGTGGACTCGGCCGACATGGGCGGCATCTGCTCCAGGCGGCGAAGTTCGGACACGGCCTTGTCCTTCGCGTCGCCGGTCATGCCCGAGGATTCGATCTTCTTCTTCAGTTCGTCGAACTCGGACTTCTCGCCCCGGCCAAGCTCCTTCTGGATCGCCTTGATCTTCTCGTTGAGGTAATACTCTTTTTGCGCCCGCTCCATCTGGCGCTTCACGCGCCCCTGGATGGTCCGGTCCACGTTGAGCTTCTCGATTTCGATGTCCAGCAGGTCGCCCACGCGGGTCAGGCGGTCGACGGGATCAAAGATCTCGAGCAACTCCTGCTTCTCTTCGATGGTGAGTTGCAGGTTGGCGCCGATGGTGTCGGCCAGTTTGCCCGGCTCGTCCACCCGAATGGCGGCGATCATCGTCTCGTAGTTGACGTTCTGGCTGAGCTTGACATACTGCTCGAACAGCGAAGTAACCCGGGTGGTCAGCGGTTCGAGGACGGATTCGCTCTGTGACTTCGACGGGGCGGTGCGGACCAGAACGCGGTAGAATCCGTCTTCCTCTGAAATGCTCACGATCTTGGCGCGTTCAACGCCTTCGACCAGCACCTTGATGTTGCCGTCCGGCATCCTGACGCTCTGGACGATATTGGCGATGGTGCCAACCTGGTAAATATCGTCGGGGCGGGGTTCGTCGATCGATGCGTCGTGCTGGGTGGCGAGGAAGATCTTCTTCTCGCCGGCCTGGGCGTCTTCCAGCGCGCGGACGCTGGATTCCCGGCCAACCACGAACGGGGTCATCATGTATGGGAAAATGACGACGTCCCGTATGGGCATCATCGGCAGGCGTCGGGTTTCCGGCTTTTCCTTGGGGTGGCTCATCCTGTTTTGTCTCTTTGATGACTCCCGGCGTCGAAAGGGAGCTACGCGGCGGCTCTGATTCAGGACCAATTACGAAACGGCCCGGCGTGAAACTACGTCCGGCGGCGGCGCCCCTCCAGGTCAGCCCGCCTTTTCAAGTAGCGCCCAGTTGATCTTCTTGGACAATACCATTTCTTTGGTGACCACAAACTCCCTCACCTTCTTGTATGAGGGCATGTAGTACATCAAATCGAGCATCAGTTCCTCGAGGATCATGCGGAGGCCCCTGGCGCCCACCTTCCTCTGGAGAGCCTGCTCGGCGATGGCGTCGAGCGCGTCGTCGGTGAACTTCAGTTTAACATTCTCGAAATCGAACAGCTTCTGGTACTGACGGATGACGGAGTTCTTCGGCTTCGTCAGAATCTGGATCAGGGCTGAACGGTCCAACTCCTCGAGGATCCCGCACACCGGCAGACGGCCGATAAACTCAGGGATAAAGCCGAAGCGGATCAGGTCCTCGGGCTGAATCTGATCCAGCAATGTGATGTCGCGGTGTTGGGGCGCGGAACGGATCCCCGTGTCCATGACCTCTGCGCCGCTCTTGAAGCCAACCGTCTTGCGGCCAACGCGCCGGGCGATCACTTTCTCCATACCAACAAACGCGCCGCCGCAGATGAACAGAATGTTCGTCGTGTCGATCGGCGTGAACTCCTGGTGCGGGTGCTTGCGGCCACCCTGCGGCGGGACGTTGGCGATGGTCCCCTCGAGGATCTTGAGCAAGGCCTGCTGCACGCCCTCGCCAGAAACGTCGCGCGTGATCGACGGATTCTCGTCCTTGCGGGAGATCTTGTCGATCTCATCGATATAAATAATGCCGGTCTGCGCCCGTTGGACATCCCAATCGGCATTCTGGAGCAGTCGCAGAATAATGTTCTCGACGTCCTCGCCCACATAGCCGGCTTCGGTCAAAGTGGTCGCATCGACGATGGCGAACGGCACGTCAAGGATGCGGGCCAAGGTCTGCGCGAGCAGAGTCTTGCCCGTGCCGGTCGGGCCGATCAACAGGATATTGGACTTCGACAATTCGACGTCGCCAGTCCGGGTGCGGTTCATTTGAACACGCTTGTAGTGGTTGTAGACGGCCACCGCCAGACGCTTTTTGGTGGCGTCCTGGCCAATCACATACTGATCGAGAAGTTCTTTTATTTCCAGAGGTTTAGGCAGCTTACTGGGGGAGCCGTAGGCGCGCTTTGGCAGGTCGTCTTCAAGGATGGAATTGCAGACGCCGATGCACTCGTCACAGATGTAGGCGCGGGGATAGTCGCTGGGGGATGAGATGAGCTTCCCGACAACGTCTTGAGTCTTGTGGCAAAAAGAACAGCGTAGAGTTTCGTCGCTTCCAGAGCGCTTCACATTTCCATCCTGACTCCCGGAGTATGGCTCAAGTGCCCATCCGGGAGCTGACCGGCCTTAGCTGGCCTCATTATCCCTCGAAAGACTGATCGGGAGCAATCGAACAATTCTGTAGGCCCGGTTCCAGGACTCCACGCCCGGCTACTGCTTGCCCTCTCCTGGGGTGGCGGGCTTGCGGACCTTTTCGTAGTACCGCTGAACATATTCCTGAAGGTGCAGCGGAACCTCATCCCGGCTCACCTCCCCACCAGCCTCGGCGTGGGTCGCCGAACGGTCAACGAGCGGGGTTCGCAAGCCCTGGTTCCTGGACTTGGTGACTTCCATCATCACCTCGCCCTTCACGTTCTGCGAACGCCGGCCAAAGAGTTCGCTGAGCTTGCCCATCGCCTCGGCGTCCTGGGCGATTTCGGTCTCCTTGCTTCCGTCCTGCGACCCAGCGCCGCTCTTGGGGTCGCCCGACGGGGGATCGGGGGGCTGGTCCGATCGCGACTTAGCCTGTTGGGATTGTGACCCCTCGCCCTCGCCCTCACTCTTCTGACCATCCGCATCGGCCTGAGCGTTCTTCTGGCTCCCCTGTTGACCCTTGTCGCCCTTCTTCTGGCCCTGGCCTTGCTGAGAGGCTTTGTTCGATGCCGACTGCTTGCCTTCGCCGCCTTGCGGTTCCATCTTTAACTTTTCCATCAGGTTGGCCATGGCGTCGCGCATCTTGTCCATCAGGCTGTTGGGCTTTTCCGGCTTCTGGCTTTGGCCGGGGGCGCGATTCGGGTCCTGCGAACCCGTGGGCGCTTCCTCCGCTGATGCCTCGTCGCCCGAATCTTCACCGCCCTCGCCAGATTCACCCTGCTCGCCGCTCTGGGAGCGCCGGCTCTTCTCGCCCAGTGCTCCAGGTTCGTTTGACTCAACCTCAAGTTGTTGAAACTGCTCCTGTTTTTCGTCACCGGTGAGGCTGGCCTGCTGATAGCCGGGGATGTCCACCCCGATGCCTTCAAACGGGCGTTCCTGCCGGGCCGAGGCCATCTTCTTGTCTGGCGCCACTGAAGCCCCGGTAACGGTATCGAAGCGGACCTCGGCGAGGCCGGCTCGCAGATCCAGTGTCTTCAGGACGCCCAGCCTGACTCCCAGAAGCAGTACGCAGACGGCGGCAAGCGCCGCCGCGACGTAGCCCGAGCGGGGCATCCGCCAAGGAATAAGGGCCTCGACATCGGCGCTCGACACCGCGCCGTCGGCCTGGCGCAGGACGGTGTCTACGAATTCGGACTGGCGGCTGGAATGACCAAAGTGCCAGGCGGTGGAAAGCAGGTCCTTCGATTCCAGGGCGTGGTCGATCTGCTGGGCCGTGCGGTAAGAATCTGGCATCCGGCGGCGCTTTCGAAACCAGGCCCAAACAGCGCCAGCGACGGCGGAGGCGGCGGCCCAGCCCCAGTGGAGCAGACCGGTTCCGGCGATCAGGACCAGGATGAAGACAGCCAAGGCTGCGGCGGCGCCGGTCAGCAGGACCTCGACGCTGGACTGCGTGATGGTCCGCCGGTGTGCCCGGTGGATGAGGCGGTCAAGTTCCGAAACTGGGATGGGATGGGTCATTCTGAGACCAAAGGAACTGCTTCTTTCATCATATGTCGTTGCGGGCGGCCAGGCTTGCCGCACTTGATTTACATACTTTAAGGTGCGGACGCGTAAGGCGCGGAGTTCGTTTGGTTGTGAATCCGGGGGCTGCCGGGTTGCCGCACTGGACGGGGCTTCGATACGATGTAAATTCAATCCCATGTTACGTTTCGAAACCGCCGGTGAGTCGCATGGCGAGTGTCTCGTGGCCACGTTGACCGGCCTGCCCGCTGGGGTGCCGGTTGACTTGACGCGCGTCAACCGCGAACTTTGGCGCCGCCAGCAGGGCTTCGGCCGCGGCGGCAGGATGAAGATCGAGACCGATACGGCCGAGATCGTTGCCGGCGTAAGGCACTCTCAAACCATCGGGTCGCCGATCGCTGTCATTGTCCGGAACAGCGACTGGAAGAACTGGACCGAGGTCCTACCGGTCGAAGCTCAACCGGATAGTGAAGATAAAAAGAAGAAACTCACACGGCCTCGCCCAGGCCACGCCGACCTGGCCGGCTGCCTCAAGTACAACCTGCCCGAGGCCCGCTACATCCTTGAACGGGCCAGCGCCCGCGAAACCGCGGCCCGGGTGGCCATCGGCGCATTGGCCAAGCAGCACCTGGCCTGTTTTGGCATCGAGGTTCTGAGCCATGTCATCCAGACGGGCACGGTCCGGCTGGAGCGGCCCGTCGCTTGGGCAGAGATCAGCGAACTGAGTCGGCGTGATGAAGTCCTGCTCGGCTGCGTCGACGCCGAAACCGAAACGCGGATGAAGGCCGTCGTCGATGAAGCCTACAAAACGGGCGACACGGTGGGCGGGATCTTTGAAGTCCGGGCGAAGGGATTGCCTCCGGGCCTGGGGTCGCATATCGCCTGGGACACACGGCTTGACGGGCAACTGGCGCAAGCGATCCTCTCGATTCAGGCGGTCAAGGGCGTTGTGATCGGCGATGCCGACGAGGCGGCTTGGAACTGGGGGTCGAAAGTCCAGGACGAGATATCCTACGACCGCGAAGAACGCGCATTCCACCGCGGCGCAAACAAGGCCGGGGGCATCGAAGGCGGCATTACGAACGGCGAGGAACTGGTCATCAGGGGACTGCTGAAACCGATCTCTACCTTGCGCCGGCCGCTGGGTTCGGTGGATCTGGAGACGCGGGAACCGTCGCAGGCGGCCTATGAACGGTCGGATGTGTGTGTCGTGCCGGCGGCAGGAGTGATCGGCGAGGCGATGGTGGCGCTCATTCTAGCGCGGGCGATGGCCGAAAAATTTGGCGGAGATTCCCTCACTGAGTCGCGACGAAATTTCGACGGCTACATCCAACAGGTTAGGAACTATTGATGCTCTTGAAGACACTGTTGAAGATCAGGAAGTATGGCGACCCCGTGCTGGAGACCCGCTGTGAGCCGGTAGCCGAGTTCGGCACGGACGAATTGAAGCAGTTGGTCGAGAACATGTTCGAGACCATGTACGCCAACAAGGGCGTCGGCCTGGCCGCACCGCAAGTGGGCGTTTCGAAGCGGGTGGCGGTGATCGATCCGTCGGCGGGCGAGGACCCGGACGCCCGGCTTGTCTTCGTCAATCCGGAACTGGTGAAGCTCGAGGGCAAGCAGGTGGGCGAAGAGGGTTGCCTTTCGATTCCGGGATTCCGCGAAGACGTGAAGCGGGCCATGAAGGTGAGGGTACGGGCGAAGAACGTCGAAGGGGAAGAGTTCGAAACCGACTGCGAAGAACTACTGGCGCGGGCGATCCAGCACGAAATCGACCACCTGAACGGGGTGCTTTTCCTGAAGCACCTCAGCCCGTTGAAGCGCGACATGATCCGCCGCAAGATTCGCAAGCTCCAGCAGGCCGGCGAGTGGGATTGAACTGATGAAACTGGTCTTCCTGGGTACGCCGGAGTTCGCCGTACCAACGCTGGAAGCCCTGGTGCAGGTGGGCCACTCCCTCACCGCCGTCTACACACAACCCGACAGACCCAAGGGCCGAGGCCAGGAACTGGCTCATCCGCCGGTGAAAACTTGCGCGCTGCGGCTGGGACTTGAAGTCCGTCAACCGTTGAAGATCCGCCACTGCCTGGACGAGTTGGCCGCCCTCGAAGCCAGCGCCATGGTGGTGGTGGGTTATGGGCAGATCATCCCGCAGTCGATCATCGACCTGCCGCGATACGGGATCTTCAACGTCCATGCGTCGCTGTTGCCGAAGTACCGCGGGGCTGCGCCGATCCAATGGGCGGTGGCCAATGGCGAAAAGGTGACGGGCGTCTCGATCATGCGGATCGACGCCGGGTTGGATACTGGGCCGGTGTTTGAAATGGAAGAGACCTCGATCGGGCCGGAAGAGACATCGATCAACGTGTCGCCGAGGTTGGCTGCGATGGGCGCGCGGCTGATGGTGGACGTGCTTACGCGCGTCGAAGCGGGCCGGGCTGTGGCGGCGCCGCAGGACAATGGCAAGGCCACGCTGGCGCCGATTCTCAAGAAAGAAGACGGGCTGATCGACTGGAACCGCATGGCGAGCGAGATCCACAACCGTTCGCGCGGGTTTCTGCCCTGGCCGGGCGCCTGGACCAGGTTTCGCGGCGAGCGGTTGAATGTCTGGAAGTGCCGGCCTGCCGGGATCGAATCTCCTGCGGCGCCGGGCAAGCTGTTTACCGCGGGCAGACGTTTGTTTGCGGCCTGCGGCGGCGGAACCGCGATAGAATTGGTCGAAGTCCAGCAGGAGGGCCGCAAGCGGGTGACGGCGGAAGCCTTCATCAATGGGGCGCGGATTGCGGGCGAGGACCTGCTCGGGGAGTAAGAAATTGAAGCTGCCGTTGGGTTACCGCTATTCGGCCTTGTACGCCGGAATCAGAAAAGTCACCAAAGCCGACGTGGCGTTGATCGTCTCCGATCCGCCTGCGGCGGCGGCGGCCGTCTTCACGACAAATCTGGTCCAGGCCGCGCCCGTGAAGCTGGCGCGGAACAATCTCGAAGCCTCCGGCGGCATCGTCCGGGCCGTGCTGGTAAACGCAGGCAATGCGAATTGCGCGACGCGCACGGGCGACAAAGTCGCATTGGCCACGACCAAGGCGCTGGCGAAAGCGCTGAACTGTCCCGCGTCGCATATCTTCCCGGCCTCGACGGGCGTGATCGGCGTCGAGATGGAAGCCAACAAGATCGTCGAAGCGGCGCCTGAACTGGTCGAAGGACTCGGCATCGACAATTTCGACGCCGCGGCGGACGCCATCCTGACCACCGATCTTGTGCGCAAGACCGCCTCGACCGAAGTGGACGGCATGCGTATCGCCGGCATGACCAAAGGCTCCGGCATGATCCACCCGAACATGGCGACGACCCTGGCCTTTGTCATGACAGACGCGGCGGTGACGGTGGCCTCGTTGCGGGTCATGTTGAGGCGGGCCGTCGAGCGGAGCTACAACCGGCTGAGCGTCGATGGCGACATGAGCACCAACGACACGCTGCTGGTGATGGCCAACGGCGCATCGGGCCGGAAAGTGGCGGCGGCCAACAGGGCGGTGTTCGAGGAGGCGCTGGCCGAGGTCTGCGAATCGCTGGCGCGCCAGATTGCAGCCGACGGCGAGGGTGCGAAGAAGTTGGTTGAAATCCAGGTGACCGGCGGGCGCGACAACGAGACGGCCGCGCGGATCGCGCGCGCCATTGCCAATTCACCTCTGGTGAAGACGGCCATCGCCGGCGGCGATCCCAACTGGGGGCGGATTCTGTCGGCGGCGGGCGCGTCCGGCGCATCGTTCGAGCCGGAGGCCGTCGATATCTGGCTCCAAGGCGTGAAGGTCTGCCGCAAGGGCTTAGCGGCGCAGTTTGACGAAGATGCGCTGGGCAAGAAACTGCACGGGCGCGAGATCAATCTGCGTTTCCAGATCGCGGGCGGCGGTACCGGCAAGGCGCGCTTCTGGACCTGTGACCTGACCGAGGGCTACATCCGGATCAACGGCAGCTATCGCACGTAGGCGAGATTACCTCAGAGGCGTCAGAGCGACGCTGCGAAACTCCGCCGGAGCGCCTTCCGATTGCAGCGAGATCGATCCGCGGCTTTGGCTGCACTCGGTGGCGTGATTCACCAGGGCGCCGTTCACCCACACCTTGATCTCGTCGCCAAGCGCCTCGATGACCATCCTGTTCCACTCGCCAATGGGTTTCTCACTGCCGTCTGTCAGGTTCAAATGCCGGCGCCCCTCGCGGCGTTTCTCGACATCGGCGACCTGGATCGTCGTTCCGATCACCCAGAAATCGCCGGCGTTGCCGCTGGCCAACTGGACTTCGATGGACTTGGGCCATTGGCCGAGGGCGTTGGGCGTGGTGGTGTGGACAAGGACGCCGTTGTTGCCGCCCTTCGAGCCTGCCGGCCAGCGCCATTCCACTTCCAGGCGATAGTCCTCAAACTCCTTGTCCGTCCGGATGTAGCCGGTGGGTTTGCCCTGGCAGATGAGGATTCCGTCCTTGACGCTCCAGACGGCTGACATGGGCGTGGTAGTGTCCTGGGCTTTGGCGGCAGCGTCCCAGAGGTAGTGGGTCCAGCCGGAAAGGTCCTTCCCGTTGAAGAGTTGGATCGGATCGGCGGCAACGAGCGGAAAGGCAGAGGCCAGGAAGAGGATTACGGTCAGCAAGCGGGTCATCGTGAATGCTCCTTTGAGGCAACTCCAGCCCTTGTAGTTTAGCCCAGATTTGACCAAACGAACTCACACAGGCGCCGGCGAAGGGGTCTGGCTGTCACAGTTCGCCGCGGCGGACGCGGAGGCCGTCGCGGGCAATCTGCCAATCGGTCGCGTTCATCGCCGAGCGGAGTTCAGCAGCGGCTTCCTCGGACTTGGCCAGGAAGATCATGAACCCGCCGCCGCCGGCTCCGGCAAGTTTTGCGCCTCGAATCAAGGGGCCGGCGCGGTCGAGCAGTGCCTCGACGGGGGCGTTCGTCGTGTGAGGGTCCATCCGCTGGTTGAGTTCCCAGTGGCGATTCAGGAGGGCGCCCAGGGTATCCCAATCGCCGTCTTGCATGGCGTGGGCCATTTCGAGGGCGAGGGTTTTGATGCTGTGAAGGACCTGGACGGTTTGGGTCTCGCGGGCGAGATAGTTGCCGACGACCTGCTGGAGGAGGTTGCGGGCGACGCGGCGAATCCCGGTATAGGCAAGGACGACCAATCGTTCCAGTTCGGCTTCTCTCTCGAGACTCCAGTTCAGTGGCTGATAGCGAAGTTTCTGCTGCGGCCCCGGCGCGGTGCTGAGGAGTTTGATGCCAGGGAAGATACCGCCGGCCTGGTCCTGCCAACCGCCGCCGGTTCCCATCATCTGTTCGAGATCGAGAACGAGGTCGCTGACCTGCTGGGTGGAGAGGCGGCGGCCAAACATCTCCATCGTCGCGCGGACAACAGCGGCGGCAAGGATGGAACTGGAGCCGAGACCCGAGCCGAGAGGCAAGTCGGCTGAAGTGGATATCTCGATACCGCCGCCGAGGCGGTCGAGTAATGCGGGCAGGGGTTGTTCATCCTGGAAGAGACCGGTCAGCCGCAAGGCGCACTTGGAGATGGCAAAGGGGTCGCCGGCGTGGGCGGAAAGGAGTTCATCGGAGGCGGCAGTCAACTCGAGGACATCGCCGGTGTCCTCGGAGCGGAGCCGGATGGTGGGCGAGTCAAGCAGGCGGGCCTGGCAGCGGATCTGGTACTCGCCATTGAGGGCAACGGCGGCGTTGAGAACCGTGCCTCCCCAGTCAAGGCAGAAGGGCGGGGTGTCGCTCCACCCTCCGCCGAAGTCGATGCGGGCGGGTGCGGAGACGGTGACCGAAGACAGGCGGAAGCGAGTTGGGGGTTCCATGCGGGACCGCCGCGCGAGGGCGGCGACGGCCGTGGAGACGAGGGAGAATGCGCGGACGCGGACGGCCGCGGACTTCTCTTCGAGTCCGGCCTGGCCATAGAACAGAGAGGACTGGTAGGCGAGGCTGGCGGCGCGGGAAGGATCGGTCTCGGCACCGTCCGCCGACTGCTCTTCCAGCAGGGCCGCGGCAGCGGTAAGGGCTGAGACGCCCGGGGCGTGAGCAAGCATGGGGCGGAGGTCGCTTCCAGATTGGGCGAGTTCGCCGACGGTGGCCCGCCAGCGGAGGCGATTGCGCAGATCGCGCTGCGCCGCTTCGGCCTGTGGATCGGTCCATTGGGCGCTGGAGGCGAGCGAGTGGCGTTCCGCCGCGCGCCAGGAAGCCGAAAGATCCTCATGAGTCAGCCCCATTAGCCAGCGGGCGAATCGCCAACACTCGGATGGCACTGAAACGGGGAAGAGTTGAGCATTCCAGAGGCTGCGCTGTCCGGCGGGCAGTCCGGGCCAGACGTCGTCGGGAGAGACGGCAATCGACTTCAGCTGCCCAAGCATGGGCCGCCCGAACCACACAGCCTCCGCATCAACGAGGGCCTTGGGGTCGTCTTCGACGCCATAAACACGGATGACCGAACCGGACCCGGAGTTGGGAGCCGCCACTTGGACCTGATGGGCGACAGTGCTCTCAGGAATGTCGATAACTCCGGGGATGCCGGATAGTCCGTGGGCAACGGAGTGGCGGGCGATGAGAAGCGACCCTTCAAGGCAACATTCCATCACCAACGCTCCGGCTCCAATCTCCCCGCGGGCGAGAACGCTATCCAGCACAACCCCGCTGGAGACGACATTGCTCGCGGATTCCGATCCGAGGCGAGAGTGGCTGGCGTAGAGCTGGGAGAAGTCAGTCTCCTCGGTCATGACCTGACGGAAGAGCCGGGTCGTTCCGATGTGAGAGAACTCGCCCTCCAAGGCGTCACAATGGAAATCCGTGGAAGCCAGGGCCGCGGAGATGAGCTGCTGTGTTTCAGGCGCGCCGGGCGTGGGTTGCCACTGTTTTGTCAGAGCTCCGGTGAAGTGGGTATAGAGATCGAGCGGGCTGTCGAGGATGGTGGAGCAGGCGATCCCGGCTAGATGGGCGACCGTATCAGGGTGAAAGCGAAGCAACCCGGTGTCCACAGCGACGCGGCCGTCGTCTCTCACTCCGCCGGCGGCGGCGATTTCGGCCAGGCTGGGTTTCTGAAGGAACGAATAGACCACACCGCTCTCGCCGTTGACATAAACTCCATGCTGAGATCCAATCCCGGCTGGTTGCCAGAGGGCGACTCCTGAAACGCCGGGCCGCCGCCAATCGAGACCATCCGGATTGAAGACGAGCAGTACATCGCCTGCTCCGATGACCAGTCCGGCATCCATCCGTTCGAGCCAAAGCGTTGAAAGAGCGAGGGTTTCATCGAAGACGGTGGAGGCGCCGCCACCGGGAGCGCGAACCGGAAGGGCGCCGAAGAGTTTGCCTGTCGCGGAAAACTGGGGCAGACGGCGGGAGTCGCCTCCGGAGTGGATCATCAGGACGCGGTTGGCATTCCACCAGTCTTGCAGCCCGATCGTGCCGGGTTGGCTCGCCGGCGCGGACAGTGAGGAAGCAAGCTGGCGTAGTGCGTTCAGTGTGGCGCCGCCACTGCCCGGGCGAATTCCCGGTGGATCCGGGACAACCAGGACAGTGGCGCCGGGGGGCAGCGTCCCCCGGCGTCGACGATCCTCAATCTGACGTGAGTACAACTCAGCCTGCCGGGCTGAACTGGCGGTAATCAAGACGGCAGACCACCAGGGGCGGGCGCCCGAAACCGCATCCGCGTAGGCGGCATGGGCACGCGTGGTGAGGTGAGACAGCAGTTGATTCGCACCCATGGATGGCTGGACCCGAGGGCAGTTTACCAAATCGCTGTTCCCCCCATTCGAGGAAGGCGGGGATCTAGTGGTGCGGGTTCAGTTCGTCCTTGGAGACCTTACCGTCGCGGATCGTGATGATACGGTGAGCGTACTCGGCGATGTCGCGTTCGTGGGTGACCAGAATGATGGTGTTGCCCAAGTTGTGCAGACGCGCGAAGAGGTCCATGATTTCCACGCTGGTTGCCGAATCCAGGTTACCCGTGGGCTCATCGGCGAGCAGAATCGAGGGGTCGTTGACGAGGGCGCGGGCGATGGCGACTCTCTGGCGCTGGCCGCCGGAGAGTTCGCTGGGCTTGTGGTACATGCGCGCCTCGAGGTCAACGGCGCGGAGGGACGCCTTGGCGCGCTCGATACGCGCGTCGGAGTGCATGCCGGAATAGATCAGGGGCAGTTCGACGTTGTGCAACGCGCTGGCGCGCGGCAGCAGGTTGAAGGTCTGGAAGACGAAGCCGATTTCCTTATTGCGGATGCTGGCCAGTTCGTCGTCGGTCATCGCGCTGACCAATTCGCCACGGATGTAGTATTCGCCTCTGGTCGGTGTATCCAGGCAACCGATGAGGTTCATCAGCGTGGACTTGCCGGAACCCGAGGGGCCCATGATGGCGACATACTCGCCACGGCGGATTTCGACATCGACACCGGAGACCGCGTGGATCTCCTGGTCGCCCATGACATAGGTTTTCCAGAGATCGTAAGTACGGATGACGATGTTGTCGCGTTTCAGTTGTTCGGAACGGGCGTTACTCTCGACGGTGGCGGTCGGCATGGGCGTGGGTATTCCTTGTCCTTATCCTCTAGTATGTCAGGACGCTCACGGCGGCGAAAAGGTTATGTGCCGGACTTCGCCGGGGCGCGATTGTCGATCTTGACCTTGGCCTCGTTGCGGAGTGTGCGGATCACCTTGTAGCTACCGGTGATGATCTCCTCACCGTCCTTGAGGCCATTGAGGACCTCGATATCGGTGGTCCCCGTGATGCCGGTTTTCACTTCGCGGAACTCAGCGGCCGCGCTCTTAACGACGAAGACGCCCTGGAGTTCTTCCTTGTTCTTCTTCACCGTGGCAGGATCCTGCTTGGGGTTGGCCTTGGAAGCGGCGGCCTTGGCTTCAGGCGCGAGATCGCCGCGCTGGCGGACCGTGAGAGCCTGAATCGGAATCGAAAGCGCCTTCTGGCGGGTGGCGGTGATGATCTTGGCGGTGCAGGAGAGGCCCGGCCGGATCTCGGTGGGCGGGTTGTCGAGCGCCACGACGACCTTGAAGTCCTTGGCCTCCTGGCTGGAGATGGCGCTCTGGCTGGCGGCCAAGCCGCTGGAACGCAGGATGGCCGTGTTGCCGATCTCGATGACGTGGCCCTTGTAGGTCTTATTGGGGATGGCGTCGATGGTAACGTCGGCTTCCTGGTCGAGTTTGACGTTGACGATGTCGGTCTCGTCCACTTTCACCTCGGCGGTGATCAAGCTCATATCGGCGATGGTCATGATGAGCGACGCCGACGAATTCTGGATGCCCGGAACCACCGTTTCGCCGACCCGGACCGGCAGATTGGTGACAATACCGTCGATCGGCGTAATGGCCGAGTGTTTCTTGAGGACATCGCTGAAACGCGAAAGGGTGGCGCGTACCTGGGAAACGCGGCGCTGGCTGCCCGACAACTGGGCGGCGGTCTGTTCGCGTTGGGCTTTGATCTGAGCCAACCTGAACTGGGACTCGCGGACGCCGGCTTCCAGAGCGTCATACTGAGACTTGCGGCTATCGAGATCCTGCTTGGCGATGAGCTTCGATTTCCACAACTCTTCGCCGCGCTGGTAATCGAGACGCGCTCGTTCCAGTTCGGCCTTGGCGCGGTCCACCGAGGCTTGGGCGGTCTTCAGGTTCTCGTCCATCGCCTTGAGTCCCGCTTCGGATGCGGTAGCCTCGGCGAGCGATGAGTTCAGAGACGCGTTCTGAGCCTGTACATCGGCTTCCGCCTGGATGGACTCGAGTTTGGCGAGGACCTGGTTCTTACGAACCTGGTCACCTTCCTTGACGTTCAGTTCGAGGATTCGGCCCATCACATTGGCGCCGATATTGACGTAGTTCCGGGGCTTGATTTCACCCGACGCGGTGACGAGGCTGGTCAAGTCCTGGCGGACGGCGTGCCCGGTCTGGACGTCAACGACGCCGCGGTCCTTCATCTTGACGCTGGCGACAACGCCGCCGGCGACGACAAGCACTCCGCCTATGGCGAGGGTCCACTTCCACTTACGCTTCACTTCGGTTAAGACTCCTGTTTGTTACTGACGCAACTGGGTGGCCGAATGTTCTTAATTTGTTCGACAGGTATAAGATTTCGGAGGCGGATCAGAAGGGTATCAGGCCCGCCTCCTAATTATAGACGCCACAGTCCGTGGAAGGGATTCAATGTGGGGGCCTCAGCTGGGCGGGGGCGCTGGGAATGGGATTTCGGGTTGGGGGAGTACTGGGAATATCCGGGTTGAACAGTCTAGATTTTGGCCTTAGCCTTGGATCAGCGGAAACGGGCTCCGGACACTGATGGGGCGGGTTCGCCCTCGGAGCAGTCAGGCCAGAGGAAGCCGGAGCCCTGCCGCGACAGGGGCGGGGTCTATCGGGAGACGCAGGTGCGGAGAACAGGAAGCGAAGATTCGCACTGTGAAACCACCTATGCGCTAAAGCGAATTCGACTTAGTACCGATAGGACTCTTAGTGGTGAAACCTGTTCACACTCGAGTCCTCGCGGACGCCGCCGCTTCACTCAGCCAGCAGTTTGAAGGTGAATTGCAGAGGATGGCGTCAGTAGTGTCGCCGTGGACGGCTTCCCTGGACCGCAAGTTCCTAAGGGTGTTGAGCCTGGCTGGGCACGATCGCGGCCGCAAGGCGGCCTTATGCGCCATCACCACCGGCGGGGCGGCCAGCATGATCGATGGCGGGCGCCATCTGGCGGACTTCCTCGAGGAGGTTCAGTATCGAGGCCGACGACTGGCGAAGTTGGGGCTTTCGCCGGCTGACGCGGTGGATGCGCTTGGCCAGTATGACCGCCTGCTGGATGCTGAGATTCAACGCAGGTCCGAAGCGGACAACGCGTCGCTGGCCTGGGTCCGAAGGCAACTCCATTTCCTGGTCGTGGTGGCGCTGAACACGGCTTTCTACGAGGTCCGGGAGATTGAAAGCCGCACATTCTATGAGCTTTTCCGGGTGGAAGTGGAGTCCACGTCTTTGCACGAGATGTTGGCCCGCTTTCTGGAGATCCTGTCCACGTTCAGCAATGCGAACGCGGCGAGAGTCTATCTACCCGCAAATCATTCAAGAAACTGGGTGAATGCGGCGTCACACCCAGCCCAGCAGATGACCGGAGAATTCGATCCAGCCCAGACGACGAAGCGGATGTTGAACAGGGCGCGCTGCTTCCAGATCGACGCACAGACTTCGCGCCTTTGCCTGGATGCGGAATGGGCATCCCGTTTCCAGACGTGCTGGTCGATTCCGTTCAAGTCCGAAGGTGCGCTGCGAGGCGTGATGCAGTTCTTCTTCGCCAAACAGTACGACTGTTTGCCGCGCGAGTTGGACTTGTTGTTGGCGGCGGCGGAGCGCTGCTGGCTGGCGGCCGAGAAAGCTCGATTGCTCGAAGACCTCTCGATGAGAGAAGAGCAGGTTCGGCGGCTGGCAAACCACATGGTGGAAGTAGAGGAATCTGAACGCAGGAGGATCAGCCGTGAGTTGCATGACGAGGCGGGGCAGTCGCTGCTCTGCGTCCGTCTTCAGTTGGAGATGATCGAACAGGAACTGCCGGAGAGCGCGAGGGAGGTCAGGCAGAGACTGACTGAAGTCCGGGATCTGACCGAACATACGATTCTCGAGATCCGGCGGCTGATCGCAGCGCTGAGTCCGGCGATTCTGGAGCAGATGGGTCTGGCGGCCGCGCTTAGGCAGTTGGTCGGACGGTTCAGGCGCCTGCATCCTGCCGATGTTCAGCTTCATTTCCCTCGGGTAATAGACCTGCCGAAGAAGGTTGAAATCATCGTATACCGGCTGGTCCAGGAGGTCTTCAACAACATCGCAAAGTATTCCCTGGCCTCAGGTGTAAACCTCTGGATGGAATCCGCCGATGGGTACTTGAAGTTACATGTCGAGGACGACGGGATCGGCTTCGATGTGGACGCAGCATTTTCTCGCCGGGACTGCTTTGGGCTGTCCGGCGTACGCGAGCGGGTGGCCCTTCTCGGAGGGACCCTGGTGGTCAGGAGCAGGCCTCGGGCGGCGTCCCACGCGGATGGCCCGGGATCGCTGGTGGAAGACGAACTGAATTTCGCTGGGCGGATTGGCGTCGATCGGCCGGGTACGGCCATCTGGATTGAACTGCCGATCGATACGGCCGCAGCGCAGGTGGATGGAAATGATGGGTTCTCGATGCCTGATAAAGGCGGCGGGAACCAACAGAGACTAGTGCGAAAAGCACAGCGGAGTTGAACAATGGCAAAGATCCGAATCCTGCTCGCTGATGACCACACCCTCTTTCGCCAGGGGATCCGTCAGCTCATTTCGGCTGAGTCCGATATGGAAGTGATCGGCGAAGCCGCGAACGGCGGCGATGCGGTGGACAGGGCGGCCGAACTTAAGCCGGACCTGGTGCTGATGGACATTGGCATGCCTGGCCTGAGCAGTTTTGAGGCAACCCGTCAGATCAAGAAGAACCGCCCGGAGACCAAGGTCCTCGTACTGACGATGTACGACGACGAAGACTACCTGGTCGAAGGCATGGAAGTAGGCGCAAACGGTTATGTGCTGAAGGACAGCCCGTCACAACAATTGGTCAGCGCAATCCGCGATGTGCAGCGCGGAGGCAGTTACCTGAGCCCGAGGATGCTCTCGCAATTGGTGGACGATTTCCGCAGCCGCATCAAGTCGGCCAACCGGCTGCCTCGATTCGCGACGCTCACCACGCGGGAACGCGAAGTGCTGAAGTTGCTGGCGGAAGGCAATTCAGTAAAAGAGATCGCCTGCGACCTGAACCTGAGTGTGAAGACCGTCGAGGCCCATAAATTCAACCTGATGCGCAAGCTCGACATCCACAACAAGGCGCAGTTGGTTCAATATGCGATCCAGAAGAAAATAATCAAGCTCCCGAACCTCGTCTGAGGCTCCTCCCGGCGGGTGTACAATCGGCAGGTGAACCGCCTGATTGAACACCCTACGAGGAGAAGCTTGATGGACCGTCGTAATTTTCTTTCTTCCACCCTTACCGCCGCCGCCGGCGTTTCGTCCGCGGCGGCGCCTTCTTCGGCACGCCTCCCCATCCGCAAGGGCATCCTGCTGAGCATGTTGCCGCAGTCGGTGCCGCATCTCGACCGCTTCAAGTTGGCGCTGGACTGTGGCTTCCAGTCAATGGAGTGTGGGACCGAGAACGACCAGGCCGCGGCAGCGTCAATCAAAGAAGCCAGCGTCAAGACCGGGATGCCAATCCACTCCGTCATGAACATGGCCCACTGGCAAAGCCCGCTCTCTAGCCCCGACCCGGCGGTGGTCGAGAAGAGCCTGGAAGGGATGAGAACCAGCTTGCGCAACGCCAAGCTTTGGGGAGCCGACACTGTGCTGCTGGTCCCGGCCGTTGTGAACGCCGAGGTGTCCTACCAGGATGCCTGGACCCGTTCGCAGATCCACATCAAGAAACTCATCCCCTTGGCGGCCGAGTTGAAAGTGGTCATCGGCATCGAGAATGTCTGGAACAAATTCCTGCTCAGCCCGCTCGAGATGGCGAACTACGTGGACAGCTTCAAGAGTCCGTGGGTGAGGGCCTACTTCGATGTCGGAAACGTCGTCCTTTACGGCTTCCCGCAGGACTGGATCCGGACGCTCGGCAAGCGCATCTGTAAGGTGCATCTGAAGGATTTCTCTTTCCGGAATAACCCGCAGATCAAGAAGCGGGTGGCTGACTTCGTCAACCTCCGGGAAGGCGACATCGACTGGAAGGCGATCCACAAGGCGCTGGCCGACATCGGCTACAGGGGCGACGCGACGGTCGAACTGCCGCGCGGTGATGAAGCCTATCTGAAGGACCTGAGCGGCCGGGTGGACATGATCCTCGAAGGCGCCTGATTTCTCAAATCCGATGAAGAAATTCCTGCTTGGCCTACTCGCCGGACTGATCGTCGCTGGCATGACGGTGGTCGTGCTCTTCTTTGCGGCCATTCGCCTCGGCCAGCGCGAGCCGTCACTGCCCGACCGCTTTGTGCTGAACGTGCGGCTGGAGGGGGCTCTGTCCGAGGTTCAGACGACTTCGCCTCCCCTGCCCTCGATGGCGGACCAGGAGCCATTGACGGTTCCCGAACTCTATAGCCTCTTCGACAAGGCGGCCAAGGACCCCAGAGTCCGGGGCGTCTTCCTGCGCCCCTCCGGCATCGGTGCGGGTTGGGCCAAAGTCGAGGAGGTCAGGCGCGGAATCGAGAAGGTACGCAAAGCGGGCAAGCCAGTCTACGCCTGGCTGCGCGCGCCGCGGCTGAAGGAATACTACCTCGCGACGGCGGCGGACAGGGTGTACATGTCGCCCGAGGATCTGCTGGACGCCAAAGGGATGAGGATTGAGGCGACTTATTTCAAAGGGACCCTCGATAAGCTCGGCGTAAAGATGGAAGTGGAGCACGCCGGCAAGTATAAGGACGCGGGCGACATCTTTACCCGCACATCGATGAGTCCGGAGACGCGCGAATCGATGAACTCCATCCTCGACGACATGTATGGCCGCGTCATCGGAACGCTGGCCGCGGGCCGGAAGAAGTCGCCCGAGGAGACGCGCGCGCTGCTCGACGACGGGCCGTTTCTGGCGCCGGTCGCCAAGAGCAAGGGTCTGGTGGATGAGTTGAACTACGAGCCAGCGGCGCGTAAGGCGGCCACCGAGAAGGCCGGCGTCGGCGATTCGGCCTTGGTGAAGGACCGCGCCTATCTGGCAGCGGGCTGGTCGCCCAAGAGTCCAGGCAAGCGCCGGCGCGTGGCGCTCCTGGTCGCGCAGGGTGACATCGTCCGGGCCGGGACATCGTCTCCATTTGGCGACGACCAACTCTTGGAACCCGGCGAGATGGCGGCAATGGCGAAGGAGATCGCCTCCGACCGGACCATCGACGCCGTCGTGATTCGGATCGATTCGCCTGGTGGCGACGCGGTCGCATCCGACGAGATCCTATCGGCGATGAAGGAACTGTCGAAGAAGAAGCCGGTGGTCATCTCCATGTCCGACCTGGCAGCCTCGGGCGGTTACTACATGGCCATGACGGGCGACCCGATTGTTGCCGAGGCCGGAACGTTGACGGGTTCGATTGGCGTCATCTACGGCAAGCCGAACATCAAGGGTCTCTATGAGAAGTTGGGCATATCGACGGACACCCTCACCCGTGGCAGATATGCCGGCATCGATTCCAGCGTCGAACCGCTGACACCTGAGGGGCGCGCGAAGCTGAGGGAAGGCGTCGATTTCATCTACTCAGGCTTCCTCCGTAAGGTGGCTGAGGGTAGGAAGAAGACTGTAGCCGAGATCGAGCCACAAGCGCAGGGGCGCGTGTGGCTCGGCTCGCAGGCGCGTGAGCGCGGGTTGGTTGACGAGTTGGGCGGCCTGTCGAAGGCTCTTGAAGTTGTCGGAGCCAAGGCGAAGTTCTCCAAGGACGATGAGGTCAGGATCTCGACATACCCGAAGAAGAAGTCCTTCTTCGAGCAGCTTTTCAACATGGCCGACACCGGCGTCGCGAAGGCCAACCCGGCCAGCGCCTGGCTCCTGTCGAACGCACCTGCCGGCACGGCTGCCTGGTTAAACGGCGGAATGTTGCGCGTGATTCCGTACTCGGTCGTCATGGACTAAAAACGCGCCCCGGGAACGATGCCCGGGGCGCAAGTCACGAGTGCTTCGCTTGCATTGCAGTCGCATCCGCTCAAGGCGGAGCTAAAAGAGGTTGCTTGATGTGATGCCGGCTTCGTGAAGAGCGTGAGCCATCTTTTCGAGAGCCAGTTTGTGGATCTGTGAGACGCGGCTTTCGTTGATCCCCATCAGACCGCCTATCTCCTTCATCGTCATTTCATTGGTGTAGTAGAGGGTGACCACCTTGCGGTAACGCTCAGGCAGCACATCCATGGCGGTGTCGAGCTTCGAGCGCAGTTGGCGCTTCGCGCAGACCGAATCCGGTAGCGAATCGGCGCTGCAAGGAAAGTCCGGGGCAGGCATGTCCTCCTGCTCGATGGGCCGTGAAGAGGCGGAGATCAAGCCAAGGTTGCGCAGGTCCATCGCCATCTGGCGCCAGCGGGCGACATCAACGCCCATCCGCTGTGCGATCTCGTCCTCGGTAGGGTTCCTCTGGAGGTTTGAGGCGAGTTCGCGCGTGACCTGCTCGAACTGCTTGTGGCGGCGGCGCATGTCGCGCGACGCCCAATCGAGTTGCCTGAGGCTGTCCAGGATGGCCCCTTTGATCCGGTGCTTGGCGTAACTGGAGAAGGCGACGTTTTTCTCGGCGTTGAATTTCGTGGCAGCGTCAAACAGACCGAGGATGCCTGCATGGATGAGGTCGTCCAGCTCAACGTGAACCGGCAGGCTGTCGTGGACGCGGAGCGCGATGGCCTTAACAAGTGGGAGGTTTTCCAGCACAACGCGGTCACGGCGGGCCAGGTTGCTTTTCTTCGCTGCGGGTGGCGGTGTGGCGCTCTCTCGTGCGGGCGCGGCGGCGGTTGCTATCGAAGCCATTCGTTTCTTCTTCCTTCCTGCGGCGCCCGTACGGTCGCTTCTGACGAGTGACTCGCTGGATCGGGCCATTTCGCCACAACCGGCAAACATCCCGGCGGTGGACACTACAGGTAAGGCAATCGCTGAACCACTCAAGCCTGGCAAGCTTTCAGCGGCACACGCTTGAAGTGCAAACGATAGACTTGTAAGGCTTTGTGCTGGCTCAGCCTCACAGGACACATCCGCCTGCAGGACAGCACTCACCGTGCCGGGATTGAATTTCCGGCCTGCTTTTCCCATTCTGGCTCCCCTCTCGCCGACTGCTCATCCACACTGGAACAGACCGTCTCAAAACGGTACAGATTTACTTGCTGCCGGTGAGCGGTTTACTTTGAACCACTCCTCTCTTCGGCTGATCGTAGCGTGAACATGAGGAGTTTCCACTAGACTGACGGCCCCATTTGACCGGAGAAAATCACCGATACAAAGCTGAGGCCTTAGAGGGAAGCTAAGGGGTTGGACTGATCAGGCCTGTTCGTCCCGTTTGGCCGCAAGCCAGCTCTTGACAGCCAGGGCGGCCATCAGGATGAGGATGAAAACCCTCAACTTGCCGTCCAGCGTCAACGTGGCAAGCAACGCGAAAACGGCGTAGCCGAGCAGGGCGCGTGGGAGTCGGGACTTCATGGGGGTCAATCCTCGCTATCTCGCTGGCATGTTGTAGGTGAACACCAATTGCAGTCTGATCTCGCCGCCCTTGAAGTCGGCCGGCAATGGGGGGAATGGGATGGAGGCACTGACCCCGGCGACGGCGGCGCGATCGAACGCCTGAATACCGGCGGGCATGGCAATCACGAGTTTGGGGACTTGGCCGGCGCGGTTGACAGAGAATTGGACCACGGTGCGGCCGCGTTGGCCCATGCGGGCGCTTTCGGGAAAGACGGACATCCAGTTGCGTTTGACCGCAGCCAGGACCTGACTAAGGTAGGGACGAAAGTCGACTCCCTGAGGATCGCTTAGAAGCTGAACAGCGCTGCCGGGCCGTCCTGGCGCCGGGTTCTGGCGCAGCATTTCGGCGACGCCGGGAGTTTCGAATGCGCCGGTGTCGCCCACGATCGGACCCCCTATTCCCGACCCGCGGGCCATGGACCTCACCGCATCATCAGCGCTCAGCTTGGGCGGCTTAGTGGCTGCGGTCCCCGACGGGGCGCCCGATGCCACCCCCGGCGGCGGCCCCACCTGCTCGAATGCCAACTTGGGTTTGTCCTGTGGCGGCGCCGAGAGGTTTGGCGGTGGAACCGCGGGCAAAGCGGAGACGCCCTGCGCCGGCAGTTCAATCCGCGGCGCTTCAACCCGAGCCTGCTGCCTCAGAGGATCCGGGGGAGCGAAATCGCGGTTGGGAGTTCTGGCAGGTGTGGGAGGCGGACCTGGCGGCGCGCTGTCCAGCCCTGGTCTGGGCAGCAGTCCAGCGAGGTCCACTTCAGTAACCGGCTTGCCTTCTTGCGGTTCCTTCTGCGTCATGCGGAACTGCCGCATCACGTCGGGGGGTGGCGCGACGAGAGGCGTCGCAGTACGGGTGTCAACGAAGATCTGCGTGGCCGACTGATATACAGGTGTTCCGGCGGTTGAAATGAGAGCCATCAGAGAGATCAGGATGGCCTCGGCAGCCAAGGCTCCGGCGGCCGCGATCCGGTGACGGCGGCGCGATGCCGCGTCGTCGAAATCCAGCAGGAACTGGATCTCGCCGGTGTCGTTGTGCCAGTAGGTCTTGAAGTCCTCAAGCATTACAGGAAGCCGGCCCTACTCTTCATGACCGAGCGTGCGGGCGACAAGGCTGGCGTGTTCGTCAATCCTGGCGACGATCTGACTGGCCAGGTCGAGTGCGCGGGCAGCCGCGACTCCGTCCACCAAGGGAGCTTTACGCCCGGCGACGCAGGCCAGAAAAGACTCGAACTGTCTGACGAGCGGTTCGCCCTGCTCGACCTTCTGGGGCGCGATTCTCACCTGGCGGTTCTCGTCAACGGAAGCGGTGATGCAATCGCGGCGCGCGTAATCCACTGATATGTACTGGCGCGGTTGGAAGAGACGAAGTTTCCTGACCCTTTCAGTCGAGACGCGGCTGGCGGTCAGGTTCGCCACGGCGCCGCCCGGGAACGCCAGGCGAACGCTGGCAATATCCACGTTTTCAGACAGGATCGATATGCCTGCCGCGCGGACTTCCTCGGGCATGACTCCGGTCATCGACAGCACGATGTCGAGGTCATGGATCATCAGATCGGATACGACATCCACGTCGAGGCTTCGCGGCGTGAAGACGCTGAGCCGGTGGATCTCGAAGAACAACGGCCGGGTGACGATCTTCGACAGCGCCTCGACGGCCGGATTGAACCGTTCGAGATGGCCCACTTGCAGAATCCGCCCGCGCATGGCCGCGGTCGAAACCATCTCTCGGGCTTCCTCCGTTGTGACGGCGATGGGTTTTTCAACCAGGACGTCCAGGCCCGCATCCATCAACCGGCAAGCGACTTCCTTGTGACTACTGGTAGGAACGGCAACCACCGCGGCGACGGCCGAACCGGGAATCTCGTCGAGCGAAGCATAGGCTGGACAGCCGAATTCGGCCGCGGCCGCCTGCCGCCGCGACTCGTCCAGATCGTAGACGCCGGCCAACTCAGCTAAAGCGGATTCGTGGATCACGCGCAGATGGTTGCGCCCGAATGCGCCGGCGCCGACAACGGCCACGCGCGGCCTGGTTTCACTCATATTCCTATTGTCTGTCTTCGGCTGGCTTCATGCCGACAACCGTGATCCTGGCTTCGGCGGCGAGGGCGAGCATCTCATCCCGGTCGAGCAACAGCGTACGCCCGGCATCGACGGCCAATGCCGTCGTACCTGTCTCGACCATCGTTCGAATCGTGCCGGGACCGGCGACTGGCACGTCGAAAAGCAGATGCGCCCGGCGGCCCGAGGCTTTGACTAATCTGAGTGGACGCCCATTCACCAACGACGCGGCACGGCGCAGCATGGCATCCGTACCCTCCATCGCCTCCAAAGCCACGCAGACGCGTTCGGAGACGGCCACGCTCTGGCCGAGATCGAATCCCGACAGCGCCGCGGCAACACGCTGGCCATAGGCGATGTCCTTGGTCTCGTCCTCGGTTGGTTTGCGTGATGAGATCTGGCCTTCCTCGGCCAGCAGCGGCTTCAACAGCATCGTCGAATCGACGAGCCGGATGCCCTCTTTTTCGAGTTCCGCCTGGACGCCGCCTATCAACGCGTCGGTGTTGCGCGATGGCAGCGACATCAGCAATTTGAAGAGACGCCAGTCGGGCTTCAGCGAACTGAACAGCGAGGTGTGCTTGACTTGGCCTGCCATCAACACTTCGGTGATCTTCTCCTGGTGCAGGATGTCGATCAGACGCCCAAGTTCGGCGATGGAGATCCAATGGCAACTCACCCCGAGTTGCTCGACCTCGGGCGCTGCATTGTCCTTGATGGCGATGACGACGGCTTCGTGGCCCAACTTGCGCGCCGTCTCCAGCGCCAACACCGGAAAACGGCCCGAGCCGGCGATGAGCCCGTATCTCACTTGATGATTCCGCGTTTGGCCGAGGCGATGAACTCGATGAGTTCCTCCACCTCGGGTACGGCCAGCACTTCCGCCCGGATCTGCTCGATGGCCTGCGACGTGTTCAACTCATCGCTTCCAAGCAGCCGGAAGGCTTTCTGAAGGGCGTCGATCGTCTCGGAGGAGAACTCGCGGCGCTTCAGCCCGACCTTGTTGGCGCCGTAGGCCTTGGCGTCGCGCGGCGTCACGGTCATCGAGAACGGCAGGACGTCGCGGGTAACCACGCTGTAGCCGCCGACGAACGCATGGCGTCCGATCCGGCAATACTGATGCACTCCGGTGAACGCTTCGACGATAGCCCAGTCCTCGATGGTGACGTGGCCGGCAAGCGTGGTGGCATTGCCCAGGATGCAGTGGCTGCCCACGTCGGCGTCGTGCGCGATGTGAGCGTAGGCCATGAGCAGGTTGTCGCTGCCGATGCGCGTAATGCCGCCGCCGCCCTCGGTCCCGCGATGGATGGTGACGAATTCACGGATCCTGTTGCGGTCGCCGATCCGGGTTTCGGTCCGTTCGCCGTGGTACTTCAGATCCTGCGAGGCGACGCCAACCGAGGCGAACGGATAGAAGAGGTTGTCCTCGCCGATCGTGGTTGGACCTTCGAGGAAAAGATGGCCCATCAGACGCGTCCGCGCGCCGATGCGCACCTCGGCGCCGACGACCACGTAAGGACCGACCTCGACTGTCGGATGAACTTCCGCCCCCGGATCGATGATCGCCGTGGGATGGATCGCCATGGGCTAGTCTTTCGGCGCTTCGCCTTTGGTTGGCAGGTCAACGACCTTGCACATGACGATCGCTTCAGCGACGACATTGCCGTCCACCGTCGCCGTACCCTGCATCTTGACGATCGTGGCCTTGCGCTTGAGCGTCTTCAGTTCCAACCGGAGGACATCGCCCGGCAATACGGGTCGGCGGAACTTGGCCTCTTCGATGGCCGCGAACAGGACCAGTTTCGTCTTACGGTCTTCCAGTTCGCGCAACACCAGGATTCCGCCCACCTGGGCCATCGCCTCGATGATGAGCACGCCCGGCATGACCGGGTATTCAGGGAAGTGGCCCTGAAAGAAGGGCTCGTTCGCCGTGACGTTCTTGATGCCGACGATGCTACCGTCGCCGATTTCAACGATCCTGTCCACAAGGAGCATTGGGTAGCGGTGCGGCAGGATGTCGCGAATGTCGATGTTTTCCAGTTGTGCCATTGAAACCCGCTATTCTAACAAACGATGCATCCCATTCTGAACCATCTGGAAGGGCGCCACGAGGAAAGTGTGGAGTTGATCCGCCGCATGGTGTGCTGCGAATCGCCCACGGAATCGCCTTCCGCGGTCAGCGCCATGGCCGATCTGATCGTGGAAGCGACCCGGGACATCGCCAAGGCGAAGACCGTCAATTGCGGCCCCGGCACGGGCAAGGCGGTGTTACTCGAGTTCAACCTGCCGGGTCCCAAGAGGAAGCCCGGCGCGGGCATTCTCGGGTTAGGGCATATCGATACGGTCTGGCCCGTGGGGACATTGAAGACGATGCCGTTCCGGCGCGAAGAAGGCCGGTTGTGGGGTCCGGGCGTCTTCGACATGAAAGCCGGCATCGCATTTTTCATCCAGGCCATGCGGGCGTTGCGCGATTTGGACATGGCCGTGAAGAAGCCTGTGCGGATGTGGCTCGCGCCGGACGAAGAGACCGGCAGCGGCGCCTCGCGCGCGATGACCGAAAAGTACGCCTTGGCGCATTCGGCCGTGATGGTGATGGAGCCGGGCACCGGTCACGAGGGAAAATTGAAGACGGCGCGAAAGGGCGTCGGCGTCTATACGATCAAGGCCCACGGCGTCGCCGCTCACGCTGGAGTGGACTTCGCCGCCGGGGCGAGCGCAATCACAGAAATCGCCCGCCAAATCGTTCGCATCTCGTCTTACGTCGATCTTGAGAAGGGTCTGACGTTGAACCCTGGAACGGTTTCCGGCGGCGGCCGGCATAACGTCGTGGCGGACTTGGCGATGGTTGAAGTCGATATTCGGGTGAGGCGCATTCGGGACTATGAAGCGCTCGACCGCCGCATACAGAAGCTCAAGGCTGAAGACCCGCGTTGCAGCCTGACCATCGAAGGCGGGCTGAATCGCCCTCCCATGGAGCGGACCCGCGCTATCGCAACGCTGTTCCGTCTCGCCAAATTGATCGCCGCGGAGGATCTGGGATTGGTGATTGACGAATCGGAGACCGGCGGCGGGTCGGACGGCAACTTCACGGCCGGCATCGGCGTGCCTACTCTGGACGGCCTCGGCGGCGCCGGCGAAGGCGCTCACGCTCCGCACGAGTCTATCTTCGAGAACCGCATGACGGACCGCACGGCGCTCACCGCCCTGCTGGTTCATCATCTGGGACAATAGGAAGTTGGAGACGGGATGGTTGTCACTGGCATCTACTACGCGCTTTCGCTGACCGCGGTTGGAGCCGCGCTCAGCTGGCTGTTTTCGCCCTGGTGCGGTGTAGGGCTCTACATCCCGGCCGCATTCTGCCTGTGGTTTTTCCGCGATCCCGAGCGCGTCATCCCTGCTGGCCCATTCGCTGTGTCGCCCGCCGACGGCAAGGTCGTCCTCATCCGGCGCAAACCGGAGAATACCCAGGTCTGCATCTTTCTGAACATCTTCGACGTCCATGTGAACCGGGCGCCGATCGCGGGCAAGGTGGTTGACGTCGTGTATAGGAAGGGCAAGTTCCTGGTCGCCAGCAACGAAAAAGCCTCCTACGAAAACGAGATGAACACGATGACAATCGACGGCGACCGCACGCTGGTGAAGTTTTCGCAGATCGCCGGTCTCATCGCCCGCCGCATCGTCTGCTATAAGAAACCGGGCGACTTCGTCACCGCCGGCGAGCGCATCGGCCTCATCAAGTTCGGATCGAGGGTCGACATGACCCTCGGACCGGAGTGGGAAATTGTCGTGAAAGAGGGCCAGCGCGTGGCTGGCGGATCCAGCATCATCGCCCGCCGTGACAATTCGGAACAGCCAGCATGACGCCAAGACTCAACCTGCGCGAAAGGCTTGTCGATCCCAGATCGCCTGAACGCCATCCGCGGCGCGCCGCATACGCCCTGCCGACGTTGTTCACAGCCGGCAATCTCTTCCTCGGGTTCCTGGCGATCCTGAAAGCCATCGAGGGCGTTCTCTGGGCCCACAGCGGCAATCTCGGCCACAACCCCTATTGGCAAATAGCCGCGCAGGTGATCGGCGTCGCCGTCTTCCTCGATGGGCTCGATGGCCGCATCGCGCGCTTGACCAACACGGTCAGCGACTTCGGCCGCGAACTCGATTCGTTGGCCGACGTCATCAGTTTCGGAATCGCCCCTGCCGTCCTCGCCTTCGTCTGGGGCTTCTATTTCCTCGATCCATCGATCAGCGGCGAACTTCGCGACTACCTCAATCAGGCCGGCTACTTCTCCATCTTCCTGTTCGTCATGTGTGGCGCGGCCCGCCTGGCGCGTTTCAACATCTCGACAAACGCCGTGCCGGCCAACCCGGGGCATCCAGGCAAGAAGTACTTCGTCGGGCTTCCGATTCCCGCTGCCGCCGGCATCGTCGCGGCAATCGTCTACGCGGCCAATTCCGTGCCGCTGCGCTGGTGGCCGCTCGTCGCCGCCTGGATCGCTCTCAACGCCATACTCGCCCTACTCATGATCAGCAACTGGCGGTATCGCAGCTTTAAGGACTTCAACCTCCTCAGCCCGCGTTCGTTTAAGTCCGTCGTTCTGATGGGGATCTGCTTCTATCTGCTCTGGAACTTCTCCAAGCCATCCCTGCTCGTTCTCTCCATTGCTTACGTTGGCAGCGGAATCGTGGTCCGAATCGGCGGCCTCATCAGACGGATCGGCAGATTAGGTCCTGGCCCCGATCCCAGTCAACAGGCAGGATGATCGTCATGAAGTCACAGCCAAAGTGGGTTCTGCTCGGGGCCGACACGCTGGTGGGCCGCGAAATCCGGGAGTTGATCGACGGCCACAAACTCCCCGTCAGGCTAAGAGCCTGCGGTTCCGCAGCGGATCAGCGTGTCTTATCACTCGCCGCCGAGGACAACTTCGATGTACTCGAAGAGCTTACCGCCGAGTTGATCGCCGATGCCGGCGCGGTCTTTCTCGCCGGCAGCGCCGATCAGTCTGCCCTCGCTATTCAACTTGCCAAGGACAGCAAAGCCAACCCGGTATTCATCGACGTGGCGGGCCATTTCGACGGCGTCTCCAAGTCGTCTGTCCGCGCACCGGCATTCGAACGTACGCCCGCGCCTGTCACCCCCGCCCACATTCACGTCGTCGCCCACCCGGCCGCTGTCGCCTTGGCCACCGTGCTCTCCGCCATCCACGCCGGCCACCCCATTCGCAACTCCGTCGCCACCGTCTTCGAACCCGCCAGCGCCCGCGGTTCAGCCGGCGTCGATGAACTCCACCAGCAAGCCCTCCACCTGTTCTCGTTCCAGTCGTTGCCCACCAAAGTCTTCGGCGCCCAGGCCAGTTTCAACGTCCTGCCCCGGTTAGGCCCGGAAGCGGAATCTCCTCTGGAATCAGGCGAACTCACAATCCGGAAACACCAAAGCCTTCTCCTTCGCTCTCGCAAGGTCCCCTCTGCTTCCGTTCGCCTGGTGCAAGCTCCCGTCTTCAGCGGCTATTGCGCATCTCTCTGGGTCGAGTTCAAGTTCCGCCCCGGTAACGACGAGATTCAGGCTCTGCTTACCGCCGCAGGCGTCGAATTCTGGACCGCCGAGGATGGTGCTCTGACCAACAGTTCCCTCGCCGGACAGTCTGGCATTCTCGCCTCCGCCATCCGCGAAGATCAAGACAATCCCCGCGCCTCCTGGCTCTGGCTGGCCTGTGACAATATCCGTGAAACCGCCCTGAACGCCATTGCGCTCGCCGGCTTGTCCGCTAAGGAGGCATAAGGTCAGCCCATGCGCCGCCGAGCCCTTCTCGCCCTTGCCGCACCCTTCGCCGCCGCCTGTGGCTACCGCGTCGGCGGTAAGGCCGACCTGTTGCCGGCCACCATCCACACCATCGCCATTCCGGCATTCGGCAACATCACTACCCGCTATAAGCTCTCCGAGCGTCTGCCGGCCGCGATCGGTCGCGAGTTCCTGTCCAGAACTCGCTACCGTGTCGTCTATGACCCCAACGAGGCTGATGCCATCCTGACCGGTTCGGTGGCAAACTACCTCTCCGCCACGACCATCCTCGACCAGGCCAGCGGACGCGCCGCCGGCGTCCAGATCAGCGTTATCCTCAACGTCGCTCTCACCAACAAGCGGACCGGCGACGTCATTTACAAGCGCACCAATATGGAAGTCCGCCAACGTTACGAGGTCTCCATCGAACAGCAGGCCTACTTTGACGAAAGCGAGGTCGCGCTCGACCGGTTGAGCCGGGAAGTCGCCCGCCAGGTGGTCAGCACCGTCCTCGAAGCTTTCTGATGCCGATCTCGCCCCAGCAGTTGATTCAGTCGCTCGAGCGCGAGAAGCCCGCTCCTGTTTATTTGTTCCTCGGACCCGAGGGTTGGTATCGCAAAGCATGCCGCGAAGCCATCGTGGCCAAAGCCCTGTCCGCGGAATCGCTCGAAGAAGGCGTAACCCTGCTGGACCTCGACGCCCATACGTTCTCCGAGATCATCGACGATGCCCGGGCCATGTCGTTGTTTGCCGCCGACCGCGTCATTTGGGTTTCGAGTGCCGAGTCGGCGCTGCCTCGCGGCCGGGCCGCGGACGATTCGGAGAACGCCACCGCCGGTCTGCTGGCCGCCTATTGCGCCGATCCAACGCCTGGCACGGTCCTTGTCTTCGATGCCCGCCGGTACGAATTCGAGGGCGAGGACAAGGCCAAGGTCGAGCGGCTGCGGAAGTTCTACGCGCCCATCAAGGCGGTTGTTGAGTTTCCGCATCCATCGCCGCAGGAATCGCGCGCGCTGGCGCAGGGCTTCTGCGCGGAGTTCTCGCTTCGCCTGGGCTCGGCCGAGTTCGACCTGCTCCTCGATGCAACTGCGGGCGACCCGGCACGCCTCCATAACGAGGCGCAGAAGTTGGCGCTCTATGCCCAGGACCGTGGCGGCAAGATCACCCGCGACGACATCTTCGCCATTGTACCCAACTCCTCCGAGACCACGATTTTCGCCCTCGTCGATGCGCTCGCCCGCCGCAACCGGGCCCAAGCCATGGAACTGCTCGACCGCCTGGTCCGCGACGGCGAATACCTCCCGCTGGCGCTGACCTTCCTCGGCGGCGTCTTCCGCATGGCCCTCACCGCCCGCGAGCAGAACCTGCGCGGCGCTTCCGACGTGCAAAGCTACTTCCAGCGCATGGGCCTGCCAATGTGGCGGTCCCGCGCCGAGCAGATTCACGCCGCCGCGGGCAGGTTTTCGAAGGAGAAACTGGAAGAGGGGATCGGACTGGTCTTTCGGGCGGACCGGGACATGAAGGGATCGAGGCCGGACGACAGGATCGTGATGGAGGATTTTGTCTTCCGGCTAACCGGGTGATTCGCGATTAGCCGGAAGACGGCGGGAGCCAGCGGATCAGGCGGCCTGTAGGGCCTTGATGTGTTTGTGGAGACGGCTCTTGTAACGGGAAGCGGTGTTGTCTTTGATGATGCCCCACTTCACGGCGCGGTCCACAACGGAGAAAGTCGACGGCATCAGCTTCGCCGATTCTTCAGCGTTCTTCAATTCGATCGCCCGGCGCAGCGAACGCAGAGCGTTCCGCATCCGGGATTTCCTCTGCCGGTTAACAGCGGTGCGGCGCTCCGTGATGCGCACACGCTTCAACGATGAAACATGATTTGCCATAGTCTAGTTGTCTTGTACTCTTCGCACAGAAATATCCACCTATTAGGTTAACCCACCCACACCCGGTTCGTCAAAGGCCCCAAT